>JAEYRF010000193.1 GCA_023409615.1 Bacillota bacterium
CTTCACAAATGGCTAGAATAAAAAAAGTTGCAGAGAAGTCTGCAACTTTTACCGCTATGCGGATGAAAGCATATTATCACCTTCTCCTCCAACGCTTACGAGGTTAGCTGACGGATTCGGATCGGAAAGAGATTGACCCTACCAGCCAATGATTTCATTAGACTGGATTCACCCCAGGGACGCAAGTCAAGCAACATATAGCTGCTTCACTTCCGGTCAGATACGATAAAGTATCCGGCGTTTGGTTCCCCCGTTCATAAAGATTAAGCGCAAAACGATTTATTCAGTTGCGGATTTATACCCTCAATTACCATATCATTATATCGTATTTCCCATATTTAATCAATATTCCATGTTCTCATAAAAATAAATTAGCGTATAGTTTTCTTTCATCTCCTTAATATTCGTAAACTATGCTCACATTTGCTGTAATCTCAACGGAGCCAGACTGTATTGGCGTCGCTGCGACGCTAGATTCCATCTTCATATCATATGTCGCGTAGTTTGACAATGGGCTGTAACCATAGCCTTCATTAACGGATATCGGGGCGATCAGCTTGACTCCAAGTGCTCCTGCCACGGTATCGGCCTTTTTCTTTGCCGCAAGTACCGCGTTCTTCAATGCCTCATTATATGAATCCTCGTAGCTGCTGAGCCCAAAACTTATGCTGCTGCTCATATTAACTCCGCTTTGTGCTGCGGCATCGATAATACCACCTGTTTTCGACAGATCCCTGACAGTAACATTCACTGAATTATTGACAGTGTAGCCGACAATTCTGCTCTCTCCGGTTTCTTTTACATAATCATACTTAGGATAAATTGAATAATTGACAGTCTGAATGTCAGTCTCTTTTATGCCGGAAGCCTTAATAGTTGCAATCACCTTATCCATAGCTGCAGCATTTGCCTGCTGTGCTGCCTTAGCGTCTTTGTCTTCTGTGACCACACCAAGATTGATAGTTGCAAAGTCCGGAGTAGCGCTAACCTTGGCCTGTCCTGAAACAGTCATAGTTCTCTTGTCATTTTTTTCTTCTTCGGCCTGTGCCGTCGTATTGCCATACATACCAAATGCCATAACAAAAAGTGCTGCTGCGGCAATTAGCAAAGCCGCCAGTGCCAGCTTGTTTTTCATCGTTAATACATGTGTCATATTAATCCCTCCATTTCATTTTTCGCCCTACTATACAATAACAGACTTGTTCTCTTCACAAAAAGTTCCATTATGAAGATTAGTTGACCATTTTCCACACCGGTCTCCCCACCGTGCCTTTACCATTCCATCTGAAATTAGTTCAACAACTTCGCACATATTGCTGCAGCCACTACATTCAAAACTTTTTGTACTGTAGGACTTCTTCATTGCGTCATAACCTCTGAATCCTGTTTTAAACCCGCTGTCCGACAATCTGATTTGCCTTGCAAACAGAGCTGCTCCGTAAGCACCCATAACTGCATAATCTTCAGGTATAACAAGTTTCATACCCAACGCTCTTTCAAATGCGGCAGCTATTCCTCTATTAGCAGCCACACCTCCCTGGAAAACAATTGGCTCCTTGATCTCCTTACCTTTCGCCAGATTGCTGAGGTAATTTCTGACCAGAGCTTCACACAGGCCATTAACGATATCCTCATTGCTATGACCAGACTGTTGTTTATGTATCATATCAGACTCCGCGAAGACTGCACATCGACCTGCTATTCGCACAGGAGAGGATGAGTGCAAAGCCAGATCTCCGAATTTCTCTATAGGCACACCAAGTCTCGCTGCCTGCCTGTCAAGAAATGAGCCTGTACCGGCTGCACATACGGTATTCATGGCAAAATCATAAACTACCCCGTCTCTGAGAATGATAATCTTTGAATCCTGCCCACCAATTTCAAGAATCGTATGCACTCCGGGAACAGCTGACTGTGCTGCAATTGCATGGGTCGTGATTTCATTCTTTACAATATCAGCTCCAACGATGACCCCGGCTAACTCTCTACCGCTTCCCGTTGCTCCTACTCCGATAATATCAGGATATTCACATTCTTCAGCCAGTTCCTTTATTCCACGCAGCAGAGACTGGATCGGCTGTCCGCCGGTCCGCATATAAAGCTTTGAAGAAATTTCTCCCTCCTGATCTGTCATAACCAGATTTATACTGACTGAGCCAACATCAATTCCAAGATAATAACCGTCCGTTGCCATATCCTTCATACTCCCTTCTTTTCTCAAGCATATCGATGAAAGCCTCTACCCTTGTCATATAGCCTGCCTCACCTGTCATTTCATCAATGATCAACGTCAGTACCGGCATGTCCAATTCCCGTTCGACAATTGGAAGCAGACTTTCCGCCACGATTTCAGGCATACATGAAAATGGGAAGATTTGAATTACTCCATCGTACCCTTGATTCGCATATAGCACTGTATGACCTACAGTTTCCTGGGCATGACCTCCTATCATTGCACCAAGCCATGGCTTTGCGGCCAACTGGTATTCCAGGTCACGCGGCAAATGAAGTCCCTTTTTAATCATGTGTTCAATGATCCAATTACTGACCGTGACCTTTCTTTCCACCTCTACACCCATACTGCCAAGTCTCTCCTGTATATCGAAGCTGGCAGAATGCTCAATACCTGTATAGATCTCCCCTACAATGCCAACTCTGAGGGGATTTGCATTAATATCCTGCTTGACATCTTCAAGCTTGTCCTGTGTCTGCTTCAATAGCAGAGCTAGGTTTTTTGACCCGGACACTACTAAAGCGTTTTCCCTAAACTGCCTGTATATCTTGTCGACACTGCCCGGTTCCTGCTCGCGTGCTCTAATTCTGAAAGTCAGGAGCTCAAGTTCATCAATGCGTTTAGCCAGGCTCAATGCACGCCTGAAAACAGTGGGCAGTTTAAGAAGGGACGCTTTTCCCGGAACGATACTGCGGATCTTTTTCACAAGCTCCTGTATGTTTCCATTTGAACCGCTTAAGATCTCCAGTGTAATGATCTCCATATCATATCCCGCATCCTTCAGTATTTCCTGCTGCAGCTGCGAATAATAGCCAAATCTGCACGGCCCGCAGCCGCCGGCCATAATAATGGTGTCAGCGCCCAGTTCATATGCCTGGATGTAATTGCCTATGTTGATTTTCAAGGGCAGACAAACCATCTCAGGAGTGTATCTGGTGCCCAGTTCCAAGGCCCTTTTACTATTGAAGGGAGGTATTACATACTCCGCATCCAGATCGTCGAGTATCGACTTTACAATGATATAGGTGTTCCCAAGGTGTGGAAATGTTATTTTCATGCACTCTTCTCCAATACAGCATATCCATGAAAGCTTCTAATCTTGTATTGAATCCGGCCTCACCGGTATGCTCATCTATCGTCATGGTAATTATGGGAATATTCGTACTTCTTCTTATCCGACGTTCTATCAGATCATTGACAAAGGAATCAATACCGCAGCCAAAGCTTGTGACAAATATTATTCCGTCCACTCTTCCCGTTCCGGCCAGATGCACCGCTGCCCCGAAGGCGTTCCTTCCATAGTACCAGAACATCGGCTTTGCCAGTCGGCATGCCTGCCGGTTGATATCATCACTATTCACCGCCTCAATTGTCACCACTTCAGCCCCGTACCCCTCCAGCTTGCCCAAAAGATTCATACTAATATACTTATCATAAATATTATACGGATGTCCGATCACAGCCACCCTCGTTGGGGACACTTCTCTACTTTTGCACTTCGGGGACACTTCTCTACTTTTGCACTTTTTACACGCTCCAACGAGAGAAACGTCCCCTTGCGTGAGAGAAACGTCCCCCTGCTTGAGAGAAACGTCCCCTTGCTTGAGAGAAACGTCCCCCTGCCGCTCACCTTGCTCAAGGTACGGCAGTGCGCGCTTGTATGCTGCACATGCATCACGCTTTCCGGCGCCTATAATAGCGGCGGCATCAATGGCCGCCTTGATACCGCCTTTTTCTGATTTTCTCATGTTTATTTCGGTGTCTATTAATTGAGGCAGGCCCTTTAAGGTATGTCTGATCATATCCGGAAGCCCTCCGAATTCGGGGCAGACATATTCTCCCTTTGAAATACTGGTGAACCTTGGTACAAGCATATAATCAACCCGGTCTGCGATATTCATTACATGCCCGCAAAACAACTTAACCGGAAGACAGGCCTCATCCACACAGACCTTTACTCCATCATCCAGAATATGCTTATTTGTAGGATCTGATACTATGATTTCTGCTCCGAGTTCATTAAAGAAAATATTCCAA
>JAEYRF010000014.1 GCA_023409615.1 Bacillota bacterium
GTTGACGAATATCACATGATGCAAATGTTTGCAAAAGTAACTTCCACGTTTCCCATTTCCCTTAATTTGCAGAACTAAATTCCGCTACCTGGTGAAATTGGGGTGGAATTTACTTTTTCAAATGAGGCAAATTGTATAACTTGCATAAAATTATAATTGGGTATTGACGGAAAGATTGTTCGTAATTATACTATACTTAATAACAGCAAAGGCGCTGCGGTTTTCATAAACCGCGGCGCCTTTTGTGTATAAAAATAGTACTACAATTATTAAATTTGGGAGGGGATTTTATGTATTCATCTGCAAATACGATATGGGTATTGGTAGCGGCAGCTCTGGTTTTTTTCATGCAGGCAGGTTTCGCAATGGTTGAAAGCGGCCTGACAAGGGCAAAAAATGCTGGAAACATCATTATGAAAAATCTGATGGATTTCGCAATAGGCACACCGATCTACTGGCTTTTTGGATTTGGAATAATGTTTGCCGGCAATAGTGCTTTAATCGGAGGAATTGACTTTTTAAGTCAGGGTGCATACTCTGATATACTTCCGGCAGGAGTTCCAAAATATGCGTTCTTTATTTTCCAGACAGTGTTCTGTGCAACTGCTGCCACCATAGTTTCCGGTGCTATGGCAGAGAGGACAAAATTTCTTGCATATTGTATATACAGTGCGGCGATCAGCGCTGTAGTGTATCCTATTTCCGGGCATTGGATCTGGGGCGGTGGATGGCTGGCTCAAATGGGCTTCCATGATTTCGCAGGGTCAACTGCTGTTCACATGGTTGGCGGAATTGCAGCCCTTGTCGGTGCTAAAATACTTGGCCCCCGTATCGGAAAATATGATAAGGATGGAAAGTCCAGGGCTATTCCCGGCCATAATTTAACACTTGCGGCACTGGGAGTATTTATTCTATGGTTCTGCTGGTTCGGATTTAACGGAGGATCTACAGTATCTGCAGAAGGTGATGGAGTACTTGAGGCCATGGGAAGTATTTTCTTTACCACCAATCTGGCAGCCGCATCTGCTACGGTTATCGTAATGATTATTACATGGTTACGTTATAAGAAGCCTGATGTTTCCATGACGTTGAATGGTTCGCTAGCCGGTCTTGTTGCCATTACGGCAGGTACGGATCTTGTCACACCTGTCGGAGCAGCTTTCATTGGCATTATAGCCGGGTTCATTGTAGTATTTGGTATTGAGTTCATCGATAAAGTCATGAAAATTGATGATCCGGTTGGTGCAATCGGAGTACATGGACTGTGTGGAGCAGGCGGTACACTGATGGTTGGTCTGTTTTCTGCAACGGAATACTCTTATGCCGGCGGAACGATGCCAAAGGGGCTGTTTTATGGCGGTGGTTTTAAGCTGCTTGGTATCGAACTTCTGGGAGTTGTTTCAGTGATAGCCTGGGTTACAGTTACCATGCTCATCATTTTCTCCTTAATTAAACTGATTATTGGTCTACGTGCTTCTAAAGAAGATGAAATTATTGGACTGGATATTTCTGAGCATGGATTGGAAAGTGCTTATGCGGACTTTGTCAGTGCTGATTATTCAAATGGAACTCTGGCAGCTTCAACTGCCGGAGCAGGTACGACTGCTGCTCCTGTCGCCGGTTCTGTACCAATGGATAAAGCTGTACCGGTACAGATAATAACACCAATCAATAGTGTTGCTTCAGATATTAAGTTCACTAAAGTTGAGATCATTACCAAGCAGAATAGATTTGAAGAATTGAAAACCGCAATGGATAAGATCGGAATAACCGGAATGACAGTTACTAATGTGCTCGGCTATGGAATACAAGGTGGTCGTACTGAATACTACCGTGGTGTTGAAGTAGAAACAAATCTCCTGCCAAAAATTAAAATTGAGATTGTTGTCAGCAAGGTTCCTGTCCGAACAGTAATTGATGTAGCAAAGACTGTACTTTACACTGGTAATATCGGCGACGGTAAGATATTCATCTATGATGTTGAAAATGTCATTAAAATTCGTACAGGGGAAGAAGGATATGATGCATTACAGGATGTAGAATAAGTCTTGACGCAAGTAATGCTTTGGTGCTAGAATGAGTTAACAAATTGAAAATAATCTTCAGGGCAGGGTGAGATTCCCTACCGGCGGTAATGCGATAAAACGTTAGCCCGCGAGCGAAAGCCGAACAGGTGTGATTCCTGAGCCGACAGTAAAGTCTGGATGAAAGAAGATGATGTACGAGCCGCTTTGTTTTTAACGTTCCCTGGGATTATATTCCGGGGAACTTTTATTTTGTTATTTCAAAATTATTTTGTGGAGGTTGTTTATTATGAAATTCAGTGTTAAAAAGTTGGTTACAATGGCAGTCCTGGCGGCGCTATCTATTGTTTTGATGATGTTTATCAAATTTCCAATCATTCCGGCAGCGCCTTATCTGATATATGAGCCGGCTGATGTACCTATATTGATAGGTTCGTTCTTATTCGGCCCTATGGCCGGACTTGTGATAACAGTGATTGTTTCGGCAATTCAGACTCTTACGTCTTCGAGTGGGAATGGTTTAGTTGGATTTTTTATGCATGTGGTTGCCACAGGCACCTTTGTCATTACAGCGGGTTTGATCTATAAGAAATTGCATAACGTGAAGGGAGCCATCATTGCTTTGGCAGCTGGTACACTGGCTATGACAGCTGTCATGATCCCTGTCAACCTGATCATTCAACCCAATTTTTATGGGGTACCGATTGATGTGGTGAAGAGTTTGCTTATCCCCGCTATTATTCCATTTAATCTGATTAAAGCAGGGTTGAATTCGGTACTGACGTTTGTCATATACAAAAGGATCAGCAATGTTGTTCATAAACTGGCAGAATGAGTAGTCAAAAAACTATAATGAGTATTGACATTATTCCTTTTTAGTACTAGAATTAATTAAAATTGTAATTAATTACCTAAATAGCATTTGGATTGTCGGTATTACATGGGTTATCCCGATTCTTTTGCCAAAGGCTAAACTCTTTTCTGTTAAGAAGATTGTGGAGGAATAATGTATGGAAGTAAACAGATGCAAGGTACAAGAACTAATGAAAACAAAATGTGCGGGGAACTATAATCGATTTGCAAGGGAATTGGGCGTAGATCCGTCCCATCTATACAGGTATTTGAATACAGGCATTGGCGGTGGCAAAAAAATTCTAATGTCCATTATGAAATACTGTAAACTCAATGGACTGGATTTTGATGAGTATATCAGTATTTGAACAATGTCAGCAATACTCTTTTATCATCAGTGCTCTAATATAGCCTCTGTCTTTTGATGTGGAATCGATATAGAAGCCCCTGCCGTAATAGAATCTCACCAGATCGAGGTATTTTGATGCAGTATGAAGACGGACGCTCTTAATACCTCTTGCTGTGAGTAGCTTATCTACCAAATTCATCAGCGATTTTCCAATACCAATATTGTGATAACTGAGTCTGACACCGAACCTGCTAAGGTAGGCTGTGTTGTCGGGCATCAGTTTTATTCTTACACTGCCGACGGCAACATTATCAATGATGGCAATATAGACCTCCTGTGTCTTTATCGCTTCAGCGATTTCCTCGACCGTCTCCTGGAGGGCATCCAATGAACCGGTAAGGCAGGCATCCTGCATATACTTTCCGAATGACTCCTGCATTATATCACGAATGGCCGGCGCATCTGCCGGTTCCGCTTTTCTGATTATAAATGAGTAATCGATCATAATCCACCACCCTGAAATGTCTGTTTACTATTTCATCAATGTCGCCATAATTGCCTTCTGTATATGCAGTCTGTTTTCGGCTTCTTCAAATACATTGGAGTTCGGACCGTCAATAATTGCCTCTGTTACTTCAAGCCCCCTATAGGCAGGTAAGCAGTGCAGGAACATTGCATCTTCTTTTGCTTTTGAGAACAGCTTTTCATTGACCTGGTACGGCATGAATATTTTTACACGCATTTCCTTCTCATCTTCCTGTCCCATGCTGACCCAAGTATCTGTATAAATTACGTCGGCATTTTTTGCTGATTCCTCAGGATCGCTGGTAATCACGACCTTGCTTCCTGATTTTTTAGCAGCAAGCTTTGCCTGATCGATGATTGTGCCATTGCAACCATATCCTTCCGGAGTTGCTATATAAATGTCGATGCCGGTCTTTGCACAGCCATGCAGCAGAGAATTTGCTACATTGTTTCCATCACCGATATAGGCCAGCTTCAAGCCTTCAAGTTTACCTTTTGTTTCATAGACGGTGAAAAGATCTGCAAGAATCTGGCAAGGATGCATTAGATCCGTCAGTCCATTGATAACGGGAATTGAGCCATATTTGGCAAGGTCCTGTACATCACTGTGTTTAAATGTCCTTATCATAATGCCGTTTATGTAGTGGGAAAGGACCTGCGCCGTATCGTGTATAGTCTCTCCGCGCCCTAACTGAATATCGCTTGAACTTAGAAACATTGGATAGCCTCCGAGCTGATACATTCCTACCTCAAAGGATACCCTTGTTCTAGTTGAGGACTTGGAGAATATCATTCCAAGTGTTTTGCCTTTTAGCAAATGGTGCTCAAGACCTGTCTTAAGCTGTTTCTTTAACTTCTCGGCCAGTGCGAACAGGCCTTCGATTTCCTCAGATGAGACGTCATTAAGATCAATCAGATGTTTCATTTATTCTAACTCCTTCATATTTCTTTATATCCCGGTGGTTTTAACTGAATATTCATCCAATGCATAGATGGCAACATCCTTATGGTCGGACAGATGCTCCAGAACATCCAGAACAGCGTTTGTGGTGTCTAGTGATGTGATGCAAGGCGTGTTGTATTCCATTGAGGTCCTTCTTATTGTAAACCCAAGTCTGCCCGGAATCCCTTCCTTCGCAGGTGTGCTTACTACCAGAGATACACTGTCGCCCTTAATCAGATCAAGAATGCTGCTTTCTTCTATTAATTCAACCGGCAATCCTTCTTCATTAAGATAACCATATGTGTCTTCGACGGCTAAAAGCTTAAACCCAAGCTTATGCAGCCTGGATGAGATAGTAATGCAGTCTGCACGGTCGCGTTCTCCCGCAGCAATCAGTACGTTACCTCCGGTGGGCAGAGACAGACCGGATGCAATCAACGCCTTGTACAGGGCGTGATGATAATCCCTGTCGACACCCATGACCTCTCCGGTAGATTTCATTTCCGGGCCAAGGAAGGTATCCACGGTGGTGAGCTTTGCGAATGAGAAAACAGGTGCCTTTACAGCAGTGAATGCCGGTTCCTTTGCCAGACCCGGTTGGTAACCAAGACTGCGCAGTGTCTGGCCCATAATCAGCTTTGTTGCCACATTCACCATCGGAATGCCGGTAATCTTACTCATGACGGGGATGGTCCTGCTTGCACGAGGATTCACCTCAATGACATAAACCTTCTCATCCTGGTCAATAACAAATTGTATATTAAATAGTCCTACTGTCCTCAATGCCTTTGCCAGTTTCATCGTATAGTCTGCGATGGTGTCCTTTATTTTCTTTGACAGTGTATGAGGCGGGTATACAGCAATACTGTCGCCGGAATGGACGCCGGCCCGCTCGATATGCTGGAATATTCCCGGAATCAATACTTCATTGCCGTCAGAAATGCCGTCTACCTCTGCTTCCATACCGTTAATATATTTGTCGATTAGGATCGGGTGCTTGGAAGATGCTGAAAGGCCGACTGCCATTTTCATATATTCCTCCAGGGATCTGTCGTTGTACACAATCTCCATGGCTCGCCCGCCTAGTACATAGGAAGGCCTGACTAGTACAGGATATCCGATCCTGTTCGCTATCACCTTTGCCTCTTCATATGAAAAAGCAGTGCTTCCCTCCGGAATCGGAATATTCAGGTCATCCAGCAGTTTTAAGAATTTATCCCTGTCTTCAGCTATGTCAATGCTTTCAACAGATGTCCCGAGTATATTTACACCCTCTTTGTGG
>JAEYRF010000096.1 GCA_023409615.1 Bacillota bacterium
ATTATATCACCAGCACATTGCCGTTTCAATATATAATTGTACAAGTATGGAAATTTGTGAAATTACTATATTATAGGTCAAATACAAAATACGGCATAAAGCGGAACGGATTTAATATTATTTTCAAAGCCAAAGTTCCTGGACGAGATACGAAGGGAATAAGCAGGTTTATATTTTTCCGCGAACATGGCAAGGCTTTTTGATTTCGTCCTTGTACCTGTCTTTACCTCCACGGCAATAATTTCGCCGTCCTTTTGCAAAACAAAATCCAGTTCAGCTTTTCCTTCGGTTGTCCAGTAGTACAGGCCGTAGTGTTTTGCGGCGAAAGCCTGCGCAACATAATTTTCAGAAATTGCGCCGAGAAAGGTGTTATCGATCTCGCCAGCAGCTAAAATTGTTTGCTGGGAGATACCGCTTTTCATCGTCAGCAGACCGACATCGCTCATGTATAGCTTGAAGCTGGCCAGGTCACTGTACACCGAAATCGGCATCAATCCATGCTCAACGCGTCCGCATTTCAGTACGACACCTGCGAAGTGCAGCCAATCAATTGCCGCGCCGAAAATGGTCGACGTGCCACCGCGCTGCGCCAGCTTGTATTGAAATTTTTTATTCTCTTTTGCAAGCTGAACCGGAATGGAATTATACGCCGCGCGGATTTTTACGCTCTCGGAATTAGACGCATATTTTGCCATATCCGCAATGTAGTCGTTGATAATTTTGTTCTGCACATCCGGCACAGTAAGTAAGCTGCTGCTTTCCGCATAGGTGAGAACCGCCCGCGGCATTCCGCCGATGATCAAATAGATCTTGTATAAATACAGTGCCTTTTCATGCAAAGCAGAAGGTAACGCCTCGTTGTTTTGAAACGACTGCTTGATTTCTTCACATAATCTTTCTTCGTTTACTGCCCATAAAAACTCTTCAAAATCAAGCGAAAACAGCGTCATTGAATCCACATTGCCTACTGGAAAAGAATATTGCTCGCGGTTAATTGCTACGCCCAAAAGACTTCCGGCGCAGACAACATGGTATTCCGGCGTCTTCTCGTTAAAGTATTTCAAAGAGGTCAGCGCACGTTCGCAGGTCTGGACTTCATCAAATATAATCAGCGTTTCGCCGGGGATAATACGTTCCCGCACCTCGGTTTCCAAAAAGCGTATAATGCGCTCTGGCTCAATATTTTCAGAAAAATATGAACTGACCGTCTGGTTGGTTTCAAGATTGACATAGGCAACGTTTTTATAATACAGGCGTCCAAATTCGCGCAGGATGTGCGTCTTACCAACCTGTCTTGCGCCGTAAACCAAAAGCGGCATTCGAGCCTTTAATTGATTTTTCCATGCAATCAGGCGGTCGGTTATTTTACGTTTCATTTATAAAACCCCTCTATCAGGATGACTTTATTATAGCGCACTTAGATAATTAAGTCAAGAAAAATCAAAATATTATGATTTATTTTGATATATTAGTCAAATCGAGATGTTCACATAGAAAGAGCCGGTTATGCACCGGCTCCTGTTACGCTGGATAAAGAGGCCTATTTGGTTTCGAGGTTTTTTTCCGCCATTTCTATTGCTTTTTTAACAATATTACCACAGTCCCTGGAAGATACAGAGTCCCAGCCTTCAGCCTCTACCGTGCTGTAGACTCCAAGCTCTTTTGCAATTTCGTGCTTCAGCCGATCTGACATCAGACTTCTGCGTCTACTCACAGTAACGCCTCCTTTTTTTGGAAGTACTTCATTTCAGCGTACAATAATATAATGTCCAGGCAATCAAACTTTTATAAAACTTTACGCTTATAATATTTTTGCAATGGTTACCAATTATGGATTATGTTAATATAATAAACTACCGGGAGGTGTTTGGTTTTGACGAATCGGGATTTATTCGCACGGCTGATTAGATGCGAGGCCGAGGGAGAGGGCGAAGCAGGCATGAAGGCTGTGGCGACTGTTGTCATGAACAGGGTGCATGTGGCGGATGGGGAATACCAGCGAACTGGTTTGGGTGATATTCGCAGGGTTATTGAGCAGCCGTATCAGTTCACCTGTCTTCTGACCGAGGTATATGGTCAGGTCAATCCACAGAATGTATATAACATTCCTGCAGAGCCTCAACACTATGAAATTGCCGACTGGGCTCTTGCGGGGAATGTATTGAGCGCCGTTGCGCCTTGTCTGTGGTATTACAACCCTTTTAGCACTCAGTGTGAATCTGAATTCCCCAGAAATGGTTCGGGCAGTCTGTTCAACCGGATTGCAGAGCATTGCTTTTATCAGCCAACATCCTTGTATTATCAAACATAAATCTATAATTATAATGAGGAGATGATTTTATGCAATATAGAAAAGAATTCATGCCAATTACTTGTGGAGCTTACAACAGCCTTCCTGTACCGTATCAGCAGGGTGCGTTTCAGAATATGCCCACAATGACTTCACAGCAAGCCATGTCCACATTACCCACCGGTGTACCGGGAGGTACCCCCCATGCTTCTGCGGTACCAACAGGCCCTGCACAGACGGGCGTTATCTCACATGGTGAACAGGTCCCGGTAACCGTTGAAAGTACCCTCTTTACGCCAGGTTTCCTGAGGACTCAGATTGGCAGAAGGATCAGAGTAGAATTCCTACTTGGCACAAACCTTCTGACAGACAGAACCGGCACATTGGTAGCTGTCGGCGCAAGCTATATACTGTTGCGCCCGATAGATTCGGATGACTTGATGATGTGCGATATTTATTCCATTAAGTTTGCAACCATTATACTTTGACAGCGCCGCAGATCAATAACCAGAAGCCCGACGATTATTTTCGCCGGGCTTCAATCGGTCTGTTATCCTTATCTATTTTACTCTTTTTAATATTCTCTCATGTTCATTAAGCTTTTCATCAACACCTAGGACGTACTCTTTAACTATAGTCATATCCTTTTTCAAACTATGTATTTCTTGTTTTAATTCCTGCTTTGTTTCAGTCAAATCTTTCTGCAACGTATCAATTTTTCGATCTAAAATACTATGTCCTTCCGCTACTGCTTTAATTTCTCCCCGAAGGTCTTCAACAATTACTCCTGTATACCGTTTTACTTCTTCTACCTTCGTATCAAACATAACCTCCGTATGCCGTTTTACTTCTTCTACCTTCGTATCAAACATAACCTCCGTATGCCGTTTTATTTCTTCTACCTTCGTATCAAACATAACCTCCGTATGCCGTTTTACTTCATCTACTTTCTTGTCAAACATATCCTCCGTATGCCGTTTTACTTCATCTACCTTCTTGTCAAACATATCCTGCATTGCAATAAGTAACTCATTATTGTCCATTTCTGCCGCCCCCTCTCACAACATAATTATACCAGAATTCTTTTGTTTACAAAGCAAAACTTAAAAAGATAACCAGCATTTTTTATGCTGGTTATCCTAATCAAACACAGATATTACACTTCCAAACTTGGCGGATGTCTCCCTTATTTAACCGGTTTTGATATATCTGTCAGTGCAACCGATGCCTCAACATCGAATCGCTTGTCAGCTGCCAGATCGCCCAGTGCTACAATGCCCACCAACATATTGTTATCCATAACCGGTATCCTTCTGATCTGTTTTTGGGCCATGAGGTCCCCTAATTGCTCTATATCTGTATCCGGTGATACAGATGCAACCTGGGTTGTCATGATATTGCTCACCGGTGTGGTCTTTGGATCGGTGCCGGTAATCACATTTCTTACAACGATATCTCTATCGGTGACCATCCCGACTACGCCGGACTGATCGCAGACAGGAATCGCACCTATATTGTTCTGCTGCATAATCGTAGCCGTATCAAATATAGACGCATCCGGCTTTACATAAGCTACATCTTTTGTCATGACATCTTTTACTTTCATAGTTTTCCCTCCATTTATATATATATTTTTTGCACAAATTTATTTTCCCCGATACAATCAAAGATATTTATCAAGACTGCTTTTTACATTATCAACAGCAGAATTTCCCTTGAAATCCACGTTTTGAGCCAATTTGCACACCTTATCCACACGCCTGTGGAAAACATTTTTTGTCATTCAAAGCGCTGTAACCCTGTGTTATCAATGCGTCCGTGACATTTCTAAAAATATTGTCTAAAAAACATAAAAAACCTGTGGATAAGCGCAACATTTATCCACAGGTCGTCATTACATCCTGTCTTAACAATGAATTTACAATTACTTTGAAATTATACTGGGAATTTTATCTGAAACGCATACTGATATTGGCCGCCTTAACTGTATGAGTCAGTTCACCAACGGAGATAATATCCACACCTGTGAGTGCAATTTCCCGCACCCTGCCCAAATTAACATCTCCTGAGGCTTCCGTCAGCGCACATCCACCAACCAGACTTACAGCCTGCGACATCATTTCAAGGCTCATATTGTCAAGCATGATGATGTCTGCGCGCGCATCCAAGGCTTCCTGTACTTGTTCCAGGGTTTCTGTCTCAACTTCGATTTTTACAGTATGCGGAATAGCTTCCCTGACCATCGATACTGCCTGAGTAATTCCGCCTGCTGCCTTGATATGGTTATCCTTGATAAGTACTCCGTCTGAAAGGCAGAATCTGTGATTGCTGCCTCCGCCGGCCCGAACAGCATACTTCTCAAGCTGCCTGAGCCCGGGCATCGTTTTTCTTGTATCTGCGATCTTAACAGGCAGATCCTGAACAAGCTTGCAGAACTCAGCTGTTTTCGTGGCAATCGCCGACAGATGCTGCAAAATGTTCAGCGCTGTTCTCTCTCCTTTTAAGAGAACGGACGCTTCCCCTTCAAACTCCAGGAATACAGATCCCTCAGTCACCATGCTGCCATCGGGGACATTCTTTGCAAAGATGGTCTCCTCATCCAGCAGCTTGAAGACCCTCTCAAAGATCTCAATACCGGCTATTACCATATCACTCTTTGCGATGAGAACTGCTTTCGCCATAGTTCCGGGCTTTATCGTATTGTCGGTGGTTATATCACCGAAAGGCATATCTTCTATCAAGGCCTTTCTGATTAGATCATCGACGTACAATTTATCCAGCATGACTTCCCCCTTGATCCATTTTCTTAATGATATGCTTCTTCCAATTTTCATCATCGGTTTTGTCAAAGTCTGAGCGGAAATGTGCTCCGCGGCTCTCTTCGCGTTCAAGTGCGGACTCCACTACCAGCTTTGAAAGCATTACTATGTTTTGCAGCTCGTAGTCTTCGATTGTTTCATTTTTCATATCTTGAATTTTTGACATGTCTAGTGACAATTTATCCAACGCAGCCGTCAGGCCTTCTCTGTTCCTCACGATTCCTACGTTTTTTGTCATCTCTTTCTGGACTTCAGTAACCATCGCCTTCTTATCAAAATCTATTGGCTCCCGGGAAGTAATATTTGCAACATCCGTAAACACTATGCTTCTCCCTTTACATGCCAATCTTTCCTCTACCTGCAGCCCTATCATACGGCCAAATACAAGACCCTCCAGCAATGAATTGCTAGCCAGGCGATTCGCACCGTGTATCCCGTTGCATGCTGTCTCACCGCAAGTGTAGAAGCCATTGATATTGGTCCTTCCATGGACATCGGCACGGATCCCGCCCATGCAATAGTGCTCCGCCGGGGCTACCGGTATCATATCC
>JAEYRF010000111.1 GCA_023409615.1 Bacillota bacterium
TTTTTCCTGCTCCTGTCGGTCCAACAACAGCCACAAGACTTCCCTTATCTGCTTTGATGTTCAGATTGCGTATCACCGGCCTTTCCGGTGTATATCCGAAATCAACCTCTTTCATCTCCACTTCGCCGTTTATATCTCCAAGTGTAATAGCATTCTCATCATCCCTCGGCTCCGGTTCCTCGTCGATGAGACGGAAAATTCGCTCGGCTGCCGCAAAGGAAGACTGCAGTTCACTAAGGATGTTGGCCGTCTCGTTGATCGGTCCGGAGAACTTGCGGGAATACAGAACAAAGGACGACAGATTTCCAATCGACAGGCGCCCGAACAAGTAAAGCAGGGCCCCAAATACGCTGATTAAAGCCAGCGAGAGGTTGTTAATTAAGTTAATGGAGGGTCCTATCATACTTCCATAGTAGTCTGCGTTATAATAACTGTCCACTGCATCCCTGTTTTTTTCGTCAAAGCGATGTGTTGTTGATTCCTCCTGGTTGTATACCTTGATCGTTTTATGTCCGGAGATAATCTCCTCTATGAAGCCATTCAACTCGCCAAGCTTTGCAGAACGTTTCCGGAAAAGAGGACGCACTTTCCCTGTCATATATTTTGTCAGGAGGATAGAGGCTGGTATAGTAATGGCGAAAACAAGTACAAGAACGGGTGATATCAGCATCATCATCACTAGCGATCCAATGACAGTGATCACGCTTGTGAATATTTGCAGCAGGTCTGTGGAAAGCGAAGCATTTACAGTATCGATATCATAGGAGATACGGCTGATGATCTCACCTGTCTGATGACTGTCAAAGTAGCGAACAGGAAGCTCCAACAGTTTGTTGAATACATCACTTCGCATCTGGAAGACTACCTTCTGGCTCAGATGGATCATTAGTATAGACAGAATATATGACATGATTGATGAAAGAACGTAGAATACAATCATCAGCAGACAGTATTGAAAGACCTCCGGGAACTTAGCTGCGCCGGCCTCGGTTCCAATTGCATCGATGGCATAGCCGGAGAGCATCGGACCTACCAGTGCAAGCAGGTTCCCGATGACAGAAAGCAGGATTGCGATAAGACCAAACCATTTATAACGGGTAAGATATTTCCAGAGTCTTGCCATGATTTTTCTGCTATCCTTCAGGGATATCTTGACCTTGGAGGACATTCCGGGCTTTTCGTCTCTTGATTTAGGCAATTGCTTCACCTCCCATTTGAGACAGGCATATCTCACGATACACGTCGCAGCTGTCGAGCAGTTCCTCATGGGTTCCGTATCCGATCGCCCTGCCGTCCTCCATGATCAAAATGTGGTCAGAATGCATGATAGAGCTTATACGCTGTGCAATTATGATCGTTGTTGTCTGAGCGAACTGCCTGGCTAACGACTGACGTAAAAGGGAGTCAGTCCTGTAGTCAAGGGCACTTGAGGAATCGTCGAGAATCAGGATTTCAGGTTTCGCAGCCAATGCGCGTGCAATCAGAACTCTCTGCTTCTGTCCTCCGCTCAGATTTGCGCTCTTCATGGCCAGCAGGTGCTGGTATCCGTCGGGCAGCGCATCGATAAACTCTTTTGCCTGTGCATATTCGGCAGC
The DNA here is from genome assembly GCA_023409615.1 of Bacillota bacterium. GTDB lineage: Bacteria > Bacillota > Clostridia > Acetivibrionales > DTU013 > JAEYRF01. The sequence goes on from JAEYRF010000111.1 coordinate 1,596, forward strand.
TGTTTCGATTTGTTCTTCACTAAGTCCACGGCCGAAGGAAATGTTTGATGCAATGGTGTCTGCCATCAGAAAATCATTTTGAAAGACAACGCCGAATTTCGTATGTAGCTTTTCTTGCGGTATACCCCGAATATCATCCCCTGATATACGGATTTTCCCTGAATCCGGATCGTATAACCGGAGCAGTAAGCGAATTATAGTGCTTTTTCCGCTGCCGGTGGCGCCGATGATCCCGAGTGTTTCTCCCTTTCTTAATGCAAAGCTGATGCCCTCAATACAATCCTTTTGCTCACAACCTATATCTGCAGGGATTTTGTTGGTTAAATCTTTATCTGCTGCTCTTTTGTGATAATTGAAGTTAACCTTCTCAAATGTGATATGATATCCGTTCTCCACATGGTTTTCGGGTTCTGTTTTCAAGTCTTCAGGTGTTTCAAGCACATCACGTATTCTTTCGGCTGAGGCACTGCCCTTCGAATAAATAACAAACATACGCGTTATAGAGAGCATGGCGGTGGATATCAGTGTAAAATATGTAAGGAACGCGATAATTTCGCCGGACTGCGTAAGACCGGCATTGATTCTGAACGCACCGACGGCAATTACTAGAGTGAGGCCGATATTCATCAAAAGATTCATCACAGGATTGGTCGTTGCCATCGTAATGCCCGCTTTCTTCTCAGCCTTGACCACCTCCGAATTCACGCCATAAAAGTGGCTTTTCTCATAGTCTGTTTTTGACAGCGCTTTGATAATCCGAATGCCCGTTATACTTTCACGTACTGTCCTTACCAGTGCGTCGACCGAGTGCTGCAGGGACGTATAAAGCGGGATGCCTTTTTTTGACACCGACCAGACAATCAGTCCGATAAATGGGAGTGTAAGGATCATGATCAGCGACAAAACAGGCTCCAACATCAATGTCATAAGGATTCCGCCCAAAAGCAGGATTGGGGCACGGACACCAAGACGCTGCATCATACCAATCATATGATGAATGTTGTACGTGTCAGAGGTTAGTCTGGACTCCAGAGAGGGAACCGTGAATTCGTCCGCCTGGCGGCATGACAGATATGCGATCTTCTCAAACAGGTCGTGGCGGATGGCCTGTGTCGTATTACGAGCCACCCTGGACGCCATTCTGTTTGCAATGATGTTGGTTATCCACGCGGCTGCGGCGCATAAAATCATGATTCCGCCCCATATAAATACCATAGTTACATCTTTCTGCGGAATAATATTGTCAATTGTATGGGAGAGGATCCATGGAAGCAGCAGATCCATGATCGTTCCGGTAAACTTGATAATAAGGCCAAGGATCATCTTCGGTATATATGGTTTGAGATATGATAAAAGTTTTTTCATTTGACCTCTTCCTTTACATCTTTTTGGCTGTGTTTTTTACTACCTCTGTAGCTTTCTCCGCTTCTTTGGCTGTGTTATCCTCTTCTGTTACCGCAGTTTCTTCTCTATATACTTCCTGATTCACTTTTTCCGCCGCCTTCTCCATAATGCGCTCCAGGATGGGTAAAAAAAGGTGTTTCTCCCGGTCTGTAAGGTCTGCAGTAATTGCTGATTCCCACTCCGCTGACAATTCCTTGATTGCAGGCAGGATGCTTATAGCCTTTTGTGTAGGGAAAACCTGCATGACTCGTCTATCTTTATCGCTGGGTGTTCTGGTAATGAAACCGTTCTGCTCCAGAAGCGCCAACTGTCGGGTTACGCTGCTTTTATTGACATAGATGGATTTCGCAAGATTATCCTGCGAGATGCCTGGTTCTCTGCAGATATTTCGGATGTAGACATGCTGGTAGCCATTGAGACCATCGTGTTCCAGCTTGCCGTTCTTGAACAGGGATGAGCAGCGGGATATCTGGTTGATATATTTCATGAGTGCGCCCATTATATACCTCCTATAATAGTTGCGCACGCAACTATTATGATCTACGATACTACAACTGTGTAATCATGTCAATGATGAGAGAAAGTTCATCTACTCAGAGGTGCTGTAATTATGATTTCAGAAGCATTGCTCTTCCGATTTAATTACCGCTTAGTTTGTTTATCAATTCTGCCATGAGTGTCTGTACGGCGGAAGCGGTTACAGTTCCTTTGGGGTTGAAATTACCCTTGGCATTTATACAAGTCGTAGCAGCCCATATTTATTGGGAAAATAATATGGACTGTATGTTAAGGGGTGATATTTGCATCTTGGCATGCGGATACTTTTATTTACGGGAAAATGTGTTATCTTATTAACCCGAGTTTGACAGTTGAAGAATATAAAAGAGGCGATAAACGTTGAAATTTCAAGGTTTGCGCCTCTTTTCTGCTTTTTAAGAATGTTGTATGAGAATGGTCTCTAAAAATTTTTTCTGCATTTTT
>JAEYRF010000149.1 GCA_023409615.1 Bacillota bacterium
ACTTAAGTTAAAACTATGTAATGTAGTAGTATCAACGGTTACAGAAGATGTAAGAAGTTACCATAAACGCTCGTTCTAACTCCAAAACCGTCGGCTGCAGGTTCGAGTCCTGTCTCCCCTGCCAGAAGTACCAAGGCTTTCGAGCTTTGGTATTTTTATTTTTATAGACCAATACCGACATTCAACCGACACTTCATATTTCAGCCAATTAATCACCCGTTATTTCACAAAAAAATAGAGCCTTGTGGCTCATATTTTTTAATAGATTTATTCACCTTTTAACTAATCGTTTCCTCTTCAACAGTATTATGCAAAAGTTGTATGCTTAACTTTCCATTTTTCCAGTGCTATTCCAATCCAAAATCCATATATGCCTACAGTTATAATACATAGTAATAGCCATTTAATCCAATTGCCAAATAAACCGACCGCTGTACCGTTGAATTTCAGCCTCCTACCTTCTATCACTGTATGATTGATTTTCCAACCATAAATCATACATAAAGCCCATGGATAACATATTCCCAGAGTAAATGCTGTTACAAGCCATCCCAAAATTGACCAACCAATTAGCTGAAGAAGTCCCCCGTCAAACTGTGATTGGCCCCCGCCTTGAAAAATTGGCTGCTGAACATTAACATTGACATTTACGGGTTCCATAAAGCACCTCCAAATAAATATAGTATTTCATAATTCGCCGTGAAATGCATAAATCCCTCTTAAAAAGTAAAATACTACTTTACCTTACATCACAACTGCCAACCTTCACCTTCTTATTACCTTCAAAATCCAGCAATTCAAAATGCTCTAGAACCGGCTTGAAATCCTCGTCCACAGAGAAGTACATATCAATTTCCCCAATTAAATCCACAGTGGCCAACCCAAAAACCGGCAGAGGCACTTTTATTTCCGGCTTGCTTGCATTGTTCTTAACCAGTGCCAGTTTTGAACTCTCTCCCATGTTGACGGAAACAGGATCAATCCATGTACGGTCAACATAATCAAGCATCGTTTCTTCCAGATCGTTCTCACTGACATCATCTATGGTTAAATCAGCTGAGAAATTGTACTGATCATTGGTAATGGTCAGCTTACTACCCTCATTGATATATGCTTTTTCAAATCCATCTATGAAATCTGCCAGCGTGTTGTCGCTGGTAAAAGTATGGCTGATGTCTTTCTTGTAGCTGTAAATAAAATAACTATAATATTCAAACGACGCCCCGCTTCCGGGAATAATAATAAAAACATCGTCGGCGCCATCACTGTCAAGATCTTCAAACTCCATGCTGGTCATGACACCTGTGAGTCCTTCTTCTTTACGACAAAATTGGATTACCCTTTCCAATCCATTATCCCTAATAACCAGCCTGCCCTCCACCTCGCCGTTTATACTATTTTCCTGTGACTTCAGCAATAAGCGTATCGCTTCCACTTGTTCACTCTGGCCATCTCCATCCATATCAATGCTTGCACTTTGGAGCAGCTCTCCTTCTTTCTCAATTGTATCGGGCTGTATTGTTGATTTTTCAGGTTCAGTGCTAACGCTGCCCTCCGGTTCATGAGTTGCTGAGTTGATATTATCTGTTGTTTCAGTTTCTTGTATCACAGGTGTTTCAATATATGTAACCGAACTCGCGTCATCAGGCACTCCTGAATCATCGCGCGCAGTTCCGCACGCTGAACATAAACAAATCATTAGAATCAATACAAATAATAGAATGCTACGATTAATGAAAATACCCCCCATCAGGTTTTATCCTTTATATCATAGCACTCCTACTCTACTTTTCCAATCATGTGCGAAAAAATATCAAATATACCGGTAAAGCAATTGATACCAGTGATACCATAAATACTACAATGGATCCTACCCTGTTATTATTTTTCCAGTTCCACACAGCATAGCTCATGCTGTTGAACGTTATTGCCGCAATCAGAATTAAAACAAATATAGCCAATTTCTGCGACATGTTTTCACCTCGCAATTTTCCTGTCACATACTGCACAGACTATTACTCTATAGTTTTGATCATCTGTCCGGTCCGTCTTATCTGCATATTAACATCCACCTCAAAATGTACATTTTTATATTGGTCGAACCAACCGTATTGTTCCCACTTGTCCCACGTCGGAAACTTCCGGATCACGTGTCGCCCTATCCCGCAAATATCCGAATCAAATTCATCTCTGGTCCTTTCCATGAGCGCCATAACAGCTTTTTTCTGCATTTCTTCAACCGCTTGTTCAATAATCTGAGGTTGATCCTCATAATTCCGACCACTTTGGATGGATGTAAAATCACCCTCCAGATCAATACTGATATGCACCTTTGCCTGTCCATTGACCAGATCGGCCTTGATAACAGGTCTTTTTCTCTGAAGGATGTCCAGTACAATGATGAGGTTCTTATCATATGGATCCGGTATAGTGATATACGAATATTTAAAATTACCTGTGACCATCTGCTGGCATTCCGATTCTTTCCCATTGAGCGTACCAACCATCTTCCCTTTTTTAAAAACGGCCGCGCCCATCACTTCATTTTTCTGGTCCGCTACAATAGGTATATCCCCGGCTTCATATTCCCCCTCCAGCCTGATTTCACCGTTGTTTTTGTCTTTACCGGGATCCATCAGTTGATCTATGCTGCTATATTTGCTCAAGCCTGTCAGGATAGCAACCGGCTGTACAGCACTCGATTCATTTTTATAGTAAAATTCATGTATCCTGGTATTGGGATAAAATGAAGTGAAATTTTTGCCAAGCATTAGCTCGTAATACTTTTCCGGACTACTTTCCAATGTGGGCTTAACATTCCTAAGATACTCATCCGGTGGGTTATTTGAAACCATAATAAAAATATCCGGTCTGAATTCACGACCACGCTGTATCGCATGCAGGTACTTCGAAATTCCTTCCTCAGCAAGCCTCCTGGATATTACAACCACCTGCGCATGCGACATTGTAATTTCCTTACTGATAATGTTATTGATTAGATTTAGACCAGAATAGATGGATGGTGTATCTACTGTAATAATGGATGAAGACTCTCCACCGCCTCCTTTTTGGCCGCCATTTCCACCACCTCCGGCGCCGATGGACAAAGGTGCTGCCAATTGAAGTGTGAGCCTCAGCTTGTTAGCTTCTCCTATATCAAGACCCATAGCCATAGGATATGCCAATTCATCTACCTCATGCTGATCAAAACAGCCTGAGAGTAATATCGTTATAATAAGCAGCAACATACCCGCAATGTATTGCTTTCTCAAGCAAGACCACCTCATTTACGCGCGCCTCCCTCTCTGGATCGTTTTCTCAGCCCGGCTAGAAGCATTACGATTACAAACAAAAGAAAACATCCAATCCCAAAGATTTTATAAGTAAAAGTAGTTTGCATTTCTATTGTTGAGACTAGATTAGACTGCAAAAATGCTGCACTGAACATAATGACAGCCACAGGCATGATCAGTGGTCTCATGTATTTTAATCCTGTTGATTTAGCAATCACATATACTGACAGATAAAAAACTGATGTAATATGCAAAAGTGCTGCCATAGCCCAAATGAAAACAAATATCGATTCTATCCGTTGAAAAAATCTTCCCAGGTTGATCAATCTTGCCATCTGGTAAATTGGATTGAAAGGCTCAAGGCTGCTCGGATATGAAAAAGTGAGTATGTATGTCAGTGAACTGATTAGTAAAAATACTGAACTTATTCCAAGAGATATATAGCCGGTACTTCTGATATTTTTATTATCTCCGAGAAATGGCGGTAACAAAAAAATTGCAAGCAATTCAGCAAAAACAGAAACTCTGAACAACCCCTTCCCGAATATGTCCTTCAAGCCGGTTCCGAGAATAGGAAAAATATTATTAATTTCTATTTGCGGGATGACTCCAAGTAAAATGATAATATAAGCTACAGAAATCACTGGGACAAAAATAGCATTCAATCGTACGATCGCCTCTATACCAAGCATACTGCCTAAAACAGCACCTATGATGAAAAAAATCATTACAAAGCTCAATGGTGACAGAGGCAATGAAATTACCTTCACATCCTCCGAGAATTCTCTAATCACTATAATTTCACTAAAAAGCATAGCACCTGCCATAGTTATTCCAAAAAGGAGTTTAATTGGTTTACCCCCTAAATGCTCTGCAATATCGAGTATGTCTTTACCTTCAAAACGTGCATATAACTTCATAAAAATAAAAAACAGGATAAATGTGACCACACTGCTGAATATCGACAAGATCCAACCAGCTGTACCTGCATCCTCAATTGTAATTCTAGGGTAAAACAAGAAAATCTTGGCGCAAATCAAATTTATAAGAAGCGTGATTGCTTCCCACTTTCCGAATTTAATCTTGTTCTGCAACTGCATGCGTTTCCGATCTCCTTTATTTCTTTCTGTAATCCGCTTTCCACCCCATGCTTATCTTGTCTTGCTTTTTTTTCTTTTTTACATTCAGATAATCCGGCCGGTACTCCAGCTTCCATTC
>JAEYRF010000173.1 GCA_023409615.1 Bacillota bacterium
TCTTCCCTCAAGACCTCAATTACTATCTTTGCCTTTTCTTCCTGTGTGAAGCTTCGTCTCTTTTTCATACTAATATTCTAACTTATTTTCGCTGTTCTGTCTGTCTTGTTTTTCGGTATCATTATAATCTGTTGCGGAGCCAGATACTGATACACTGCTTATATCAGATGATAATGTTACAGTACCGATTACAGGCGGCGACTTATCCACTACGAAATCAACGGTTGAAACTACAGGTTCTGCTTTCCCGTCGCTTACCTCAAATTTCATCGTATGATTACCATCGGTCAAAGTACTCATGTCTAGCGGACTGAAGCTAACTGTCTGAGCAGCAGTTGTGCTTGTAACAGTTTTTGTATCCTTGGGAATTGTCTCTGAATCGATATAGTAATTGCAGGTTAAGGTATCATTATCTTCGTCAGAAACCAATATTTGGGGGACAAATGCAGTGTCAAGTTCACAGAATGTGTCATTTGGTGAAGGTGATAATAGTACCAAAGTAGGGATTGCAGTAATTTTTGTATACCAATATCCATCGATATGGATACCGTTATTGGGTAATACCCCATTAGGTCTTACAATATTGGAATTAATTAAATTGGCTTTATAATCTGCACAAAGTTTTATTTCTTTTTTATATAAAGTATAGTTCACTTTATAATGATTTAAGGAAAAGTCATATCCTGCTCGCTCTTCTAATACATATTTAAATAAAGCTACGTTATAATCTTTCGGGTCTATAAAAAATAGATCCTGGACCACATGAATCAAAATATATGAATTTATATTCAACACCATTTTTTGAATATGTACCGCTCGAAGCATCAAATTTATACGAACTATATAAAACATTGGGATTGTAAGTATAAGTTCCATACGACCACCAAAACCAATCACCCTCTTTATACTTCCCAACAGAATATTGGTTATAAGAGTACATTGTCGCCGCATATGCTTCATTTCCCAATTGAATAAAGCGCTTATTTCCAAGATGAATACTAACATTTAGAAATATTAAAGTTGAAATTAAAATTGAGGTTATTAGTTTAGTAATCTTCATTTACACATAGCTCCTTTTTAGTTTACATATTTATAATTTTTTTTACATTTTGTACAATAATATACTATTTCATATTATTGATCATTAAAATTTATCCATAATTTGCTGAAATTTTATTCTTTAGGAAATCATTGACACCGTTAACTAATTTAAATACAATTATATTAGCTGATTTAGCTAATATTATTGTAGGAGTTGATATTATGATAGTAACTTCAACTGATATCAAAAACAATTTTGGCAAATATATCAGACTGGCCGCAAAAGAAGATATCATCATTACAAAGAACGGAAAAACAGTGGGTAAACTTGTTGCATGTCAGGAAGACATTGATGGATGCCAGAAATACTCAGAAGGCATTGATCGATACGGGGAAACTATTAAAGAAAATGCCCCCGCCTACAATTATAACGGGCATAGGGTTGCATATGAAGAATTCCTTGAAATCAGCGCAAACAGTGAGGAACGTTATGAATATATTGACGGGGAAGTATACCTGTTAGCCTCGCCTAAAACAACCCATCAGAGGATTCTGGCAAAGATGTTCGGTACTTTCTATAATTGGTTTGAGGGCAAAAAGTGCACCCCTATGATTGCGCCTTATGATATTAAGCTTCAAAGAAATGAGAATAATAAAAATGTAGTACAGCCTGACCTTATGGTTATATGCGACCTTGATGAAATGCTTGGTGATGATGACTATTACAAAGGAATACCCTCTCTTGTCGTTGAAATAACATCCCGTTCTACAAAAAGCAAGGATTATGTGCGGAAGCTGGATCTGTATATGGACTGCGGAATAAGCGAGTATTGGATTGTGAACCCCGAAAACAGAGAAGTACAAATTTATCTGTTTAAAGATAAAGATATATTGGATAATAAGACTTTTTTGTTTAGTGATGACGCAAAATCATTTTATTTTAAAGGATTAACTATAAACCTTACAGATTATTAGCATGCCACCAAAACTTTCAATAGCCGAGAAATCACTATATTAAGTAACTGAGTGCATGCCTGGTGTGGTCAGTTTCGCTGGACGCACAAGACCCATAAAAAGAATCAGGGTGAAATCACTTCCACCCTGATCTTTTTGAGGTTTGAGAATATATCTTAATAAAGAGATTGCAAAGCCTTAATATATCCTTAAATACTGGGAGACATACATTTTAACCACATTTGCTGAAACCGCAGTGGCGGCAGATAACGCATCCGCCCTCATGCTCGACCGGCTTTCCGCAGTCCGGGCATTTTGAAATGTTCAACAAATCTCCTGTGTTGTATACTTCAGCCTCCTCATCAAACGCCAGATCCAAATCTTCATCCTCAACTGAAGTTTTCTTATAATCGGCCGCAAATCTAGCTGTTGGTACAGGAGCGTTTTCTGAATACTCCGACACACGCTCACGACTTTCAACATACTTTGCACCACCGTTATTACCATTCTGCAGCTTGTATACCTTCTCAATAAGCCGTCCGATGGCATCCGGGCATGATGTTACCTTCAGACCTTTCTGTCTGATGGTGGAAGGACACCTGATCCCCTTCAATTGCTCTACAATAGACTGAGCTTCCAATCCTGATCTCAATGCAATGGACACAAGACGGCTGGTCGCTTCGGACTGAGAAGGGCAACCGCCTGCACGCCCTGTATTGGTAAATACCTCACATATGCCGTTTTCATCGTAATTAACTGTAATATATAAATTACCGCAGCCTATTTTAACCTTTTCCGTGAATCCGGTGGTGATATCAGGTCTTGGTCTTGGTCCGATGCTTGTATGAACTTCCGACTTGGCCTCTTCCGGCGTGTCAGCAACATTACTGCCTTCCTTGCCCTTCACTTCCCCAATGTTCAGCACCTGCATATCACGGCTGCCATCTCTGTAAATGGTAACACCCTTACAGTAAGTTTTGTAAGCCAGTTCAAAAACAGCCTTAACATCTTCCCTTGTAGCATCATGGCCCAGATTAACTGTCTTTGAAACTGCATTGTCAGTATATTTCTGGAAAGAAGCCTGCATTTTCACATGCCATTCCGGTGAAATATCATGGGCTGTAACATATACATCCTGTACCTTTCCGGGTATTTCCGGGAAGCCCTTGATGGATCCTTTTTGAGCAATCCTCCTCATCAGTTCGTCAGAGTAGAAACCCTCTTCTGTTGCAATACTCTTGAAGTTCGGATTAACCTCTACCAGTTCATCATTGTCCATAACATTTCTAATGTAGGAAATGGCGAATAATGGCTCAATACCGCTGGAGCAGCCGGCAATAATGCTAAGTGTGCCCGTTGGAGCTATTGTAGTTGTGGTGGCATTGCGAACCTTGACCCCAAGATCCTTATAAATGCTTTTTTCAAAGTATGGGAACACACCTTTTTTCTCTGCAAGATTGATGGATGCTCTGCGTGCTTCGTCCTGTATGAAATGCATAATTTTTTCGCCAAGGTTGATAGCCTTTTGGGAGTTGTAAGCAATTCCCAGATTACATAACAGATCAGCCCAGCCCATAACACCTAGACCAATTTTTCTAGTGCCCCTTGTCATTTCATCAATTTGCGGAAGCGGGTAACGGTTCACTTCAATGACATTGTCAAGAAAATGTACTGCCTGCCAGACGATCCTTCCAAGCCTGTCATAATCTACAACAGTCTTACTGCCTGTACCCTTCGTCAAAATGCTAAGATTGATTGAGCCAAGATTGCAAGCTTCATAAGGAAGCAATGGTTGTTCGCCACAAGGATTAGTACTCTCTATCTCACCCAGTTCAGGTGTAACGTTGTCTTTATTCAATCTGTCGACAAATATAATGCCTGGTTCACCGTTGTTCCAAGCATTATCTATGATCATTGAGAATATTTCTCTCGCGTTTTCCTGCCGTACCACCTTTTGGGTCTTTGGATCGACAAGGTTATATTGAAGGCCTTTTTCTGCAGCCGCCATAAATTCTTCGGTAATAGCAACACTGATATTAAAATTGGTAATGTCCTTATTATCCTGCTTGCAAGTAATAAACTCGCGGATGTCGGGGTGATCCACCCTGAGGATTCCCATGTTTGCGCCTCTTCTGGTACCGCCCTGCTTAACTGCTTCAGTTGCGGCATTAAAGACCTTCATAAAGCTGATAGGTCCACTGGCTACACCACCTGTCGAATTGACAGATGCTCCCTTTGCCCTAAGCCTGGAAAAGCTGAAACCGGTGCCGCCACCGCTTTTATGGATCAATGCGGCACTCTTGATGGAATCAAATATTCCCTCCATCGTATCCTCGATGGGAAGAACAAAACACGCACTCAATTGTCCCAGAGGGCGCCCTGCATTCATTAATGTAGGTGAATTCGGTAAAAACTCAAGATTTGACATCAAATCAAAGAACTCTTTTTCAATTGCTTTCAGCTCGGATGCGCTGGAGTAAGATGCGTCTGCTTTAGCTATTGCTTTGGCAACACGCTTGAACATGCTTTCGGGGGTCTCAACAAGTTTACCAGTTTCGTCTTTGGCAAGGTACCTTTTCTCGAGGACTTTCACAGCATTTTCGGATAAATTCATATCACGGCCTCCCAGTATGATATACAATATTTAGTATGGTTTAATTTACCTGGCACTGTATATTGTATCATTTCTGAAGTATTAGTCAATACGGAAGACACAAATATAAATAGTAAATAGGTCCTATTGAAAATATGGGGAATATATGATAAAGGAGACTATTTTTCCTCGGGCTCGAAAGCTTCCTCATGGTAAGTGTTGCTTGCATCCCAAATAATCCACTCTTCATAACCAGCATCATAGACAGCTTTTATCTGCTGTCTGACTTGCTCTGCACCGTAATCCTGATAATTGCCTTTTCCGATCCACGGGGCTTTGAAGTCCTGCAGATATGCTCTGACGCCTGCTTTGTAGCCTGGAACTAATGCAATTCTGTCCTTGGCCTTGAGCAGTGAGTTATATACTACTCCATAAGGGTCCAGATCCGGTTTTGGGAACTTAACCTTATTCACAATCTGCCCCAGCGCATAATGAGACGGGTAAACCATCGGCGAGATATAATCAATATCCTTTCCAATTTCCTCTAGATATTGTCCAATTCCTTCTGTATCTGCAGGGCTTTCCAGAATGATGCCGAAAACGTCTGCGGAAATAGGTACATCAGGGATCTGTTCTTTCGCATAAGCCAGGAACTCACAGATCGCTTGATACTTTTCCTTCCCGCCAGCGTCTGAGAAGTCCATTTTCTTCTTTGAATCACTGTCAAAACGAACATAATCGAACTGTATCTCATCAAAGCCTAATTCTACAGCCTCTTTTGCTATGCTTACAGTATAATCCCATGTTTCTTTATTGTAGGGATTAAGCCAAGTAAGACCGTTTCTATCCTTCCATAGCCCGCCATTTACACTTTTGATTGCCAAATCAGGACGTTTTACAGAATAAAGCGGATCCTTAAACACCACAAGTCTGCCAATTACATGGATGTCGTTCTCATGGAAGGTTTTCAGAACAGTTTCTGCATTGTATTTTTTCTTCCAAGTGTCATTCGTCCGAACTTCCGCAACGTGTGATTCATAACCGACATACCCGTCATCATCCTTGATATCGACTACATAGGAGTTAATCTCCGTTGTATTAGCCAATTCAACATAATGCTGGACACTTTTCGTACCTCCGACTGTCCATCCGGTCAGATATAATGCCTTTGCTTTAACAGGGGCTTTAATTTCCGATTTCAGGGGCAAATCGGAGCTGGATTCAGAAGTGTTTTCTTGTGGATTGTTCTCCAGTGCAGTATTTTCAGTAGTGCCTTCTATAACATCACCGGTGATCTCGCCATTTTTTTCCGACCCTGTAGCCTCAACTTGTACTACGTCCTGCGTTGTCTGTGCTTCTGCACCTATGTTGTTCTGGGATCCGAATTTGCTGCTTTGGCAGCCTGTAAGCATCATAATGCCGACCAGAAATATTGTCATTGCCCTTACCAAATTAGCTCTTGTCATAGAATTATTGCCCCCTGTATCATCATTTGTGTCGATTTGTATATCAATATTTTATGTTCACCTATTATTTTTATAATAGGTATTTTATAGACATAATCATATCATAAATTTGCATAAATTCGTGATATGATTAGCCATGTGCGTTTCGGCAATAGCCGAAAATTTCGCACGGCGGGCTAATTCCGCCAGAGGCATATAATATCCTCGCACATAAGGATATTATATCATTTCTACATCGACAAAATAGTGCAAATTGTTTAAAAATAAATGAATATTCGATATAAACATCATACAGGAAAAAGAGCCGGCTAGCAAACACTTTTACTCTATGCAATTAGGTCATATAGGACATTTATCAGTCCCATAACAACGCCTAGTAATCCGCCGAGCCAAATCAGAGCATTCAATTCCTTTTTCATCAGAGACATGATAATTTTCTCTAATTCCATCAGATCAAGGTCATTTACCTTATTCTGGATTACCTCGGAAATATCTATTGTTTTAAGAATGTCATCCAGCTTATTTGTAATTATATCCTCATATAAGTTCCAGATATAAATCTTTATTTGGGGTATTTTGTCTCCATACTTAACTGCAATGTCCTTCAGTTTCATTTTCAACAGTTCTTCAGCTTGCTCATCAATAAATTTTTCAATAAGTGGACGCGATTTCTCTTCGATCATTCCGTTGATTTTGCCGGCAAATGGCTGCTTGACAGAATTCAGCGCACTAGTGGTCAATCCTTTAAGTATGGGCTTTGTATTTGAAATGATCTCATCATAGGCATAGTCCACGATACTTTTACCAATATTCTGCTCAATGGCCTTATTGGTAATAGTCAATGCTAAAGATTTTTCAACGCTTTTGAATTTTTCAAGGATTACACTGTTTGAAATGTATTTATCTGCAAGGGAAGATATCGTATCGTCAGCAGATGTATACTTTTCTATTATCTGATCCATCTTTATGTTGAGATTACTTTTCATTGAATCAGATAGTAAAGTGTCCCTTAATGTTTCCATGTTCAGTAAATCTCTGCTCACAATTTCGCCAATGGCCATTGCTATCCTGGGCTTTTCCTTAGGAATTAATCCCGGAGTAAAGGGCAGCTTTAATTTACCTATATATACTGGCTTTAATGGCCTGAATAGCATTTTTATCGCTATACCGTTTGTGACCAGTCCGATGAGTCCTCCAACAAAAAGAGCAATTACTATATCAAGAATCATTTTGTCCTTCCTTATCTGAAGCGCAGAGTCATTTCTTTTGATTCACTATCCCTGCGATATATTTTATCACACCTAATATTAACGAAATACTTTGGCTTTTGTCTTACAATATTGAATTTTAGCATATAAATAAACATAAAACCCTACAGATTATAGTCTGTAAGGTTTTATGCTGGCTCCTCAAGTAGGACTTGAACCTACGACCCTGCGGTTAACAGCCGCATGCTCTACCGACTGAGCTATTGAGGAATATAAATCCGGCGGAGACCTATTTTCCCGGGCCGTTACCAGCCAAGTATCTTGGGCACTGAGAAGCTTAACTGCCGTGTTCGGTATGGGAACGGGTGTGACCTTCTCGTTATATCCACCGGAAAAT
>JAEYRF010000196.1 GCA_023409615.1 Bacillota bacterium
CGATTTTAGTCTGGTCACTCATTTGCTCAATATTTTGAATATAAGTAAATGATTCGTCTATACCGGATTTTAGTTCTGTGGTATTAATATCAATTTCCTTCATTGCTTCTGATAATTTCGTCAATAATTCATTTGCATGCTGTTCCTTTGTATAAGCAGATTGAATATATCCGCCCCCCCATTTTGTTAAAAAATAAAATATAATTATTAGTAAGTTCATACTAAGTAAAATTTTGACTAAAAGTATTGATGATGAAGCTTGTCCTATAGCTCCCAAGGGGTCTATAAAATAAAATGCCATAAGAAAAATGTTTAGCAATATTGCATGTGTAATGAGTAAAAATACTCTGAAATACATTGCGATCATTGCTATTGAGCCTGCATAAACCAGAAATATGGATAAAATATTGGTTCCCTGCTGCATATTGCTCAAATATCCTGCTGAAACAACTATTGAAAAAGATATAATAATTGCGGTTACATTCTCATACTTATTGATCTTTATATTAAAAAACAAGGCTAGAGCAGCAATTATTGCGGCTGCAAAGGTGCACGCAGCTACTTTTAACCCGTAAGATACGTCGGTGGTTAAAAAAGCTTGTGCTGACAGGAGTGCGGAAATAATCCATATAAGCAGCACATTAAACTTGTTAACCCGCTTAACATTAGACCTCATTAGTACACTATCATCCACGATAATTGCCCCCTTTAATTTTTATCATTATTGTATATGTGAGGATACCTGAAAAAAGCATCACAATAAAATCAACTATTGCGAACGGTAGAAAAGCAACCGGCTGAAACAATAAACCGGTTCCAAACTGATACAGACTTCCATTTAATAGAATAAGCTCCCCAACATACATTACAAAGGACATTGCGAGAGAAATCACAGCCGGCAGTGTAACAGATAAAAAACTGCTTCTATTATAAAAGAAGGAGCCAATATATATTCCAGATGTCACTCCCATTGTAATAAAGAACAGAGCCATCAGCATAGCTGAGACAGGAGAAACAAGAATTGAACCTGTCCTGTAAAAAGCAGTAAAGCAAGCGAAGATACATAAACCGAGAAAAACGGCGATAGATATTGCCTGCGCAATTAGCGGGCTTTTTCTTGTATAAATATTAGTCTTTATCATCATGGAGATCCCATAGATTACATTTGCCACAGCTAAAATGATTATAATAGAAATGATATAAAAATGTATTTTCATTGCAGGACTGTAGTTCCCAATTAGAACATCACCGGCAGTTAATCGTGTCTGAGGTGTTATTGCGCAAGAAAGCATCTGCCAGTTTTCGATTTTTGTATTTATGTTCATACCATCCATAACAACCATATTTTCAAGAGCAAACTCGCTTATGAAGAACAGTGTTATCCCAAAAGCAGAAATTGCAGGTAGCGCAAATCTCTTAAATAAAGTAATTGCAACTGGCATTATGCATACGGAAAATATTACTGCGATGGATATGGGGGAATAAGGAATTATGTATTTCGGATAATTTAAAACATCAACCACACCTGTTGCGGTATAGTTCACAACGACTTTTACAAGCATATAAATGGGATAAATTGAAATTAAAATTGCTACTATGGTAGATAACAAATAGAATTTCTTGTATTTTCTCATTATAATCGCTCTTTCTTCCATTAATAACTAAAGTACTATTTACACACTATCGCAATTGCCCGGTGCTGTCAACCGGTTGCATTATTGTTCTTGAAAATATAGAATAGGATTAAAGCAACTGAATTATTATGTAAATGGATATACTAACAATAGGAGGATGCGTTATGCCTTTTTATGATTTGAAGTGTGGCTGTGGTGAAGTGTTTAACATTATGGCCTCTATGAGCGACAGGGAGAACAAAAAAATCCTCTGTCCAAAATGCGGGAGCAATGAACTGGAAGCTGATTTTTTGAATTTCAATATCATACAGTCAAGAAAATCAAGCGGCAATGAGTGTCCCAATGCACACCGCTGCGGCAGCAGCTGTTGTCACTAGCTCTCAAAGGTATAGCTCTCAAACAGGCAATAAAGAGTACCTGAAGCATGGACAAAGTGCATATTATTGGGTATACTACAGGAAAAAACTAATAGTGAATTGGAGAGCAAAATGGCGCAGAGTACACAACATAACTATAATGCCGGTGATGCCAATCAAATCACCCGTGAATTTTTTGATTCTTTACTGATTGAAATGAGGCATATAGATTCCGTCATTCCTTCAACAAAACTTGAATTATATGGGGAGACATTTGATACTCCTGTGATGATGGCAGCGCTGTCGCATCTGAATAATGTGCGTGAACATGGGATGACAGAGATGGCTAGAGGAGCTTGCGCTGCAAATGCTGTAAACTGGGCAGGCATGGGAGACGAGACGGAACTGGAGGAAATCACTGCAACTGGTGCGAGGACCATCAAAGTCATTAAGCCTTATTCGGATAATGATTGTATCTTTAGAAGAATTGAACATGCTGAAAAATGCGGAGTACTTGCAGTCGGGATGGATCTGGATCATTCATTTAATGCAAAAGGTCAGCATGATAACGTCCTGGGCCTTCAGATGTCACCAAAATCATTGGCAGAAATTAAGGAGTTTGTCAGAGCGACGAAACTGCCATTTGTGATTAAGGGTGTATTAAGTGAACAGGATACATATAAATGTCTTGAAGCGGGAGTGAGGGGAATAGTTGTTTCCCATCATCATGGTATTATGAAGTATGCTATCCCGCCATTGATGATATTGCCAAAGAT
The DNA here is from genome assembly GCA_023409615.1 of Bacillota bacterium. Taxonomy (GTDB): domain Bacteria; phylum Bacillota; class Clostridia; order Acetivibrionales; family DTU013; genus JAEYRF01. The sequence continues at coordinate 2,767 of JAEYRF010000196.1, forward strand.
TGCTGCAATAATCGATCATAGAATCCCGATATTTGTTGACTGCGGTGTGGCAAGCGGGATGGATGTTTTCAAAGCATTGGCATTAGGTGCGGATGCAGTATCCGCCGGAAGAATTATTATGGGTCCGTTGGGAACAGATGGAGCTGAGGGCGTTAAGAATCTGATACTTGACATGACGGAGGAGTTAGCCGGAGCTATGGCGCGCACAGGCTCTAGGGATATAAGACACATTGATTCGTCAGTGATCTGGAATAACCGTACAGGAGGATACAAAAATGCTTGATATTAAATTTGTCAGGGAGAACATAGAGATTGTAAAGCAAAACATCCGTAATAAATTTCAGGATGGTAAGCTGGGTTTAGTGGATGAAGTAATAGCGCTGGACCTGGATAGCAGAACAGCAAAGCAGGAGGTCGATACACTCAGGGCTGAGAGAAATAAGATATCCAAGCAGATTGGCAGCCTGATGGCGCAAGGCAAGAGGGAAGAGGCTGAGACACTGAAGGTAAAGGTCACCGAGAACTCCGATCGTTTAGCTGAACTGGAAGTAAGAGAAAATGAATTACAGGAAAAAATCAAGAAAATCATGATGACTATCCCGAACATTATAGATCCGAGTGTTCCAATTGGCAGAGACGACAGTGAAAACGTCGAGGTTCAGCGTTATGGAGATCCTGTAGTGCCTGACTTTGAGGTTCCGTACCATACGGAAATCATGGAGAGACACAATGGAATTGATCTGGAAAGCGCCAGAAAGGTTGCCGGAAATGGTTTCTATTATTTGATGGGTGATATTGCAAGGCTGCATTCGGCAGTAATTTCATATGCCAGAGACTTCATGATTGAACGTGGATTTACCTATTGCGTACCACCTTTTATGATCCGAAGTGATGTTGTCACCGGTGTAATGAGCTTTTCTGAAATGGATGCGATGATGTATAAAATAGAAGGGGAAGATCTATATTTGATCGGTACCAGTGAGCATTCAATGATCGGTAAATTTATTGATACCATTTTACCCGAAGAATCGCTGCCGCATACCTTGACCAGCTACTCCCCCTGCTTCAGAAAGGAGAAGGGAGCTCACGGTCTTGAGGAGAGAGGAGTTTACCGCATTCATCAGTTTGAGAAGCAGGAAATGATAGTAGTATGTAGACCTGAAGAAAGTGTCCTGTGGTTCAATAAGCTGTGGCAGAATACTGTTGATCTGTTCCGTACCATGGATATCCCTGTGAGAACGCTCGAATGCTGTTCCGGTGACCTTGCCGATCTTAAAGTTAAGTCCTTCGATGTAGAGGCCTGGTCACCTCGACAGAATAAGTACTTCGAGGTTGGCAGCTGCTCCAATTTGGGTGATGCGCAGGCAAGGCGCTTAAAGATACGTGTTTCCGGTGAAAATGGGAAGTACTTTGCACACACCTTAAATAATACTGTAGTTGCTCCTCCCAGAATGCTTATTGCCTTTTTGGAAAACAACCTGAACGAAGATGGTTCTGTCAATATTCCCAAGGCATTACAACCATACATGGGCGGGAAAACGATAATGAAATAATCAGTAGTTAAAACTAGATAATATATATTTTAAAGACCTTTCGTTGTGCAAATTATGCCGCAGCTTAAGGTCTTTATTTTCTAATATTTGTTAAAATAAAATTTGGGTATAAATATTTATAAAAATATTTATATGAATATAATAATAAATTGTCTAAGTGTGTTGACTTATACAGATCAATTCCAAGAAATTTAACCTACAAACAAATCAAAAGCATCTTGAATACGTAGAACGAGTATGATATTGTAATATTAGTAGCTTAAAAATAAATAAAATATTTAGATAAAAATTTACACATAGCGTATCTACTATTTTAGTACTATCTTGTTGAATGTGTGTTTGATTCACTTAAAAATATGATAAAAGAGAGGGTAACCCATGAACAGTTTTTATTATTTTGAGAAAGTTGAGAAATGGGGATTACAGGAGATAATCTGCCCGGGAAACACAATGGGAAATCCCTTTACGGATTTTTGGATAAAGGGCATATTTAAAAGCGAAAGCCAAACAGTCACTGTCAATGGATTTTATGATGGGTACGGTATCTACAAAGTGCGGTTTATGCCTTCATTTGAAGAAGATTATACTTTCATAATAATGGGAAATTTCACGACTGAACTATACCATGGCAGCTTTACTGTACTTCCCCCCGCACCAGACAATCACGGACCTGTCAAAGTCGTAGATACATATCATTTTGCTTATGAAGATGGGACACCATATTACTCCATTGGGACTACCTGTTATGCATGGACACATCAACCCGTTCATTTGCAGGAAAAAACGCTTGAGACTCTTAAGAACAGTGCTTTTAACAAAATCCGATTTTGTGTCTTCCCAAAGCATTACGACTATAATCTAAATGAACCGGTAACTTACCCCTATCAGGGGGTTCCATGTGACAGCTCTGTGCTGACTACTGAAAACTTTATGGAATATAACGGAGCCGCTCCCGGCAATGAATGGGACTTCAGCCGGTTCAACCCGCGGCATTTCCAACTGTTTGAGCAAAGAATCATGGATTTGATGCATCTTGGTATCGAAGCGGATATTATCATTATGCATCCCTACGACCGTTGGGGTTTTAGTGAGATGAATGCGGAGCAGGACGACCTTTACTGGAATTATGTTATAGCCAGATTCTCTGCGTTCAGGAATGTATGGTGGTCCCTTGCCAATGAATATGATGTGATGGCAAAAAAGGATACGGCCGATTGGGAAAGATATGCGGCAATACTATGTGAGAAGGATCCATACAACCATCTGAGATCCATTCACAACTGCATAGCTTTTTATGACTATTCC
>JAEYRF010000222.1 GCA_023409615.1 Bacillota bacterium
GGAATAGGCGATAACCTCACTGTATGCTGTTAAGGACATTTCTGTAAGTGGAGGATCACCGTCAATCACTACCTTGCCTTTGTTATTCAAATGGTCCCGAATGATATTTACTACCTTATCAGAATCGGGAGATTCGTCGATCCACTCCATAGTGGTCTTTTCAAGCTCTTCTCGCAATACATTCAAATCTTCCTGACCCATCGTCAATAATTGTTTAGCTATAATTGGATACTGATCGTAATTGCTCAATTCATCTTCGCTCAGCGTATACCAGCCAGTCTTTAATTCATCCAGGATTATTTGCTCCTGATTTGCTGTAAACGGGGCTCCCAGTGCAAATTCCAGCACAAAAATGAAACCCTTGGCGTTCGAGTCAATTTTAGCGCTTAAATTTGTGGAGCCTAAATCTGAATTATTATTGTTTGGATCTTCGGATTCTGATTCCGATGCAAGTGATTCGATAAAGCCTTGCAATAATTCGTTGCCGCGGTCATTTGAGTATGTTGAGCTTGGTGTGAAATATGAAAACCAGATAGCTTGTTGACTATCCCGGATGACAATTCCTGAACCGCTATATTCTTTATTGCCGATTTCGTCAGAGAGATCAAAAACAACCTGACTACCAGCAGTTTGCGGATCTGTGCGCCAGTTGGAAGCCTGCATATTGGGGTTGTTCGTTTGTAGTAAAGTGATAAAATAAGTAGCCAAAGCAGTCGGATCCTTGCCCTCATCGAATGGAATCATTGACATTACCAGTTGCTCATCAGTTTCTGCACTGTCAATTGAAATTGCTGATTCATCCACTTCGACATTCCATCCCTTAGGATAATTGAATGACAGGCCTCCTTGATCAGCCACATATCTGACCCATGATTCGGTAGACTCTGGGACCTTATCACCTTCGATCGAAGGTGCAGGTTTTATTGGTGGTGTTTGATCAGAGGATACCGACTCTTGTTGCGTTGACGGTTGTTGTACTGTGACTTCAATACAGCCAGTCAGTTGAATAACGGCAAATAGTATACACATTAGTGAACATAACTTGAATCTTTTGGTCATTCATTTGGCCTCCCCTTCGATACTTCTATCTCTTTGCCATGGAGTGCTGAAGGCTCTCGGTGTGCCGCTATCCATTACCGTGCGCACCATTCTGCCCTAAACAATGATATTGTACCATGCAGGCTAATAAACAACAAGATTTACCAATTAAATTGAATTTTGCAGCATTAAATGAAAGATTTTTGAAAAGCTGATAAACTTTTTTGGCATACTACTCCTTACGCTTTTTTGAATCCTGTTGAAAATAGCAGTTCTATTATGGTCTTTTCGTGTGGTTTCCAAGTAAATATACTTGTCTTTTGGTGAATATTTGTCAACTAAATACTTGTCTTTTCGTGATATATGTGTGATAATGCAGTTAATAGGGCATAATATTTATGTGGGAGATGAAACAATGAGTATTAATAGAAATCCCATCATGCTGAAAAGGAAAATATACGATAATCTGCTGTCATGGAAAAACAGGAGCAACGGTGCTACCGCATTAATGATAAACGGCGCAAGGCGAGTCGGAAAGAGTTTTCTTTGCGAGCAGTTTGCACATGATGAATATAAAAGCCATATCATTATTGATTTCGGTAATGTGTCGAATGATATTTTAGATTTATTTAAGAATGACAGTGCCAATCTTGATTTGTTTTTTGCAAAGCTGTCGGCATACTACTCTAAATCTCTGCGCAAGAGAGAATCTGTTATCATATTTGATGAGGTGCAACAGTTTCCGCGTGCAAGACAGCTTATCAAATATTTTGTTGCCGATGGTAGGTACGATTATATAGAAACAGGTTCTTTAATCAGATTAAAAAAGAATGTTCAGGACATTATCATCCCTTCTGAGGAAGAACATATTGAAATGTTTCCGTTTGATTTTGAAGAGTTTCTGTGGGCATTAGGCGACAATGCGACCATTCCCCTTGTCAGGCAATGCTTTGATGCAAAGATTCCGTTAGGGCAAGCTCTTCATAGAAAGATTATGAATGATTTCCGGCAATACATTCTTGTGGGTGGAATGCCACAAGCAGTGCTTGAATATATCAAGACGAAAGACTTTGAAGCTGTTGACACGGTCAAGCGGCGAATCTTAAGGCTGTACCGTGATGATGTTTCCAAGTTCGCAGAGGGCTATGAAGATAAGGTCTTTGCGATATTTGACGGAATACCAGATCAGCTTTCAAAGAAAGAAAAAAAATACAGGTTATCTTCCATCTCAAAACAGGCTCGTTTCAGAAGCTACGAGGATTCTTTTGTTTGGTTGAACGAGGCAATGGTTGTAAATACTTGCTTTAATGCGACCGATCCTAATGTCGGGCTTGCGATGAGTGCTGACCATACAACACAAAAATGCTATATGGGTGATACGGGACTTCTGATAACTCATACCTTTATGGACAGTCCTTATATTGAAAATGATTTTTATAAAGCGATTCTTTTTGATAAACTCAGCATTAACGAAGGTATGATTATGGAGAATGTTACCGCACAAATGTTACGTAGAAACGGGCATAAGCTCTATTTCTATTCTCGAAATGATAAAGCACACCGGGAGAACCATATGGAAATAGATTTTCTCATAACCGAGAAGAAAAAGACCGCGGCTATTGAGGTTAAGTCCGGCAGCTATAAATCACATTCTTCTTTGGATAAGTTCAAAAGGAAGTTTTCATCTAAACTTGGGAATTCATATATTATTTACACCAAGGATGTATTAATCAAAGATGATATTATTCACCTTCCGATTTACATGGCGATGTTTTTATGAACTATTTTTCTCTGTGATTCCGACATTAGTTAATACTGATTTTGACGCTGTTATAGAGAAAAATCTGAAAACAGGCTAATATTATACATCTTTGCCTACGATGAAACATCTTGGATTTATTTTACGTCTATGCATTAAAAGCACAAAGCAATACGACACAGAGTAAGTACTATAGGTTGGGTCAAATGCTGCAGACTGAGGATAAACACATGAAAAAAGGTTTCCGCCTTAATAATATCATTATTGTTATCAGCTGCCTGATGTTAGCGGTTGGATGTACTGAAACCAATACTACTGCTGGCTCTACCAGTGTGGACAGTGACATTATTGAGCACAATAACCTTAAAAGTATAGAGATTGAAAATATGAATAATGAAAATAACTCAAAAGTGATTATTGATCTACCTGAGGGCTGGCATGCAAAGGAAGTGATTTTTGAAAAGGCGCCTTCCTTTGAATATAATGCCGAAAAGAACAAACACATCAAGAAGGTAAGCAGCTTTGAAATTTACAATTCAGCAAAAGCCGACAAATACAATCTGTATGGGGATAAAGGACTTGCCGGGGAGTTCTATGTACAGGCTTATTATAGAGACCAGCCTGAAAGCACCCGATTTCCAAACCATTGCAGTGTAAAATCCAGAGTATATTCGGGTGAAACAGTATTGGGCCGAGGGGAGATATTTATGCTTGACTATGATCTCCCCAGAGAAATGCGAACAGAAGAATACTCAACCTTTGATATGGTGTATGTATGGATTCCTATAGAGGATGAAGCATTGGCGTATAACCTTTCAATTAGTGTTCCGCTCGGAGAAAAAGAGGACGAATATATTGAAATGGTTAAGAAAATGCTGAATGCTAATACATCCGACAAGTAATCAGGAGTCGATGTATTAGAAGATAAACAAGGTATGCTTTTAGCGGAAAAGCTGCATGAAGTATACCAAACTGGCAAAAGTGAAATTCGCCGGCAGATACGCCTACCCTTCTTAAACCATATGGATTATAATAATTGCAGAGGGAATGAAAAATAGAGGGGGATATCTGTGGAGAATAGAAAGAATGTGCTTCCTGTTATTATCATTATGGCGCTGACATCACTTTCGGTGATTATTCCATTGACGCTATTCAATAACGTGTATGCGGTGTTTTTCCTGTACTATATTGGAATGTGCCTGCTCGTGCCTTTTGCTGATCTGATCCTTATCAGAAAACTCAGCTTCATTGACGCCTTTCGTTTTATAGGATATAGAAATGAAAACCGGAAGAGTTCAGTAAATGCCGGCTTTGCGCATGGCCTTTTGGCTTTTTCATTAATGATGGCCGGGTTTCTTGTTTTTAAAGATATTTTTATGTCAAGTGATATTGTTACAAGCCTTGCCAAATGGGGCGTTACCGAGAATACAAAATGGATTCTCTTTTTTCTTATGGTTTTGTTTAATGGCATTGTTGAAGAAATTTTCTGGAGAGGCTACACTTACGGAAGTCTAAAGGACGTCCTTCCAAAATGGCCTACTATACTCATCGTGACTTTTTTCTATACCTCATATCATTTGGCGACTGTGCTTACATTTTTCGGTGTCTCTTTTATGGGCATCCAAATGGTAGTTTTCATTTTTATAGCAGGATTATTCTGGGGTTGGATGAGATATCGATTCAATGACATCCTTGCAACGACAATCGGCCATACTTTATTGACAATTGGATATATGACAATATTTATGCTGGTATAGAGGTACTAAAGGGGGATGCATGGATTCAAGAGACATTATTAAGTTTTTAGGACTCGCGGAAAAGCTGAAGTGTGAGCTGCGCCACTCATGGACGTCAACAATGCGTCAGGAGAGTGTTGCTGAGCATAGCTGGAGGCTTTGTGTTTTTTCGTGGCTGCTGAAGAATCAATTAAAAGATGAAATCGATATGGACAAGGTCCTTAAGATGTGCCTGTTTCATGATCTGGGAGAGGCGATCGCAGGAGATGTTCCGAGCTTCATTAAAAGCGATGCGGATATTAGAAAAGAAGATGCTGCAATCCAGCAAATCATAGATATGCTGGATAAAGGAGCGGGTGATGAGCTGGAGGGGCTGTTTCTTGAGATGAAGGAACAGAAAAGCAAGGAGGCCAGACTGTTCAATGCGCTCGATAAATTGGAAGCTGTGATCCAGCACAATGAAGCGCCCATAGATACATGGATACCGCTGGAGTTTGAACTGAATAAAACCTATGCGGATGACGAGGTAAAGGGGATCACCGTAATGGAGGATCTGCGTGAAGCTGTAAGGCAGGACACAATCGATAAAATCAGACTAGAGTGAACTGCCTTACTATACCGGATGCCTCATAACGTGGATATTAGAAAGGTAGAAAATGAATATAAGGATTTTTAATTTTGGTTCTTTGAATATAGATTATGTTTATCAGATCGACCATATCGTAAAACCGGGGGAGACAACTAGTTCTCATAAGATGCAGGTGGTTACTCTGGAAAAAAGATTCCCCAGAACTGCAGTCATTTTAACAAGGGGAAGCCAAGGTGCGGAATTTTTATTTGAGGGTATGCGAATTCACCAGGATATCTTTACCACTGATGTTATAGATACTACGGCAGCGGGAGATACCTTTACAGGATTTTTTCTCAGTGCCATTGCAAATGGCCAAGATGCAGCGGTTGCCTTGCGAATTGCATCAAAAGCGTCATCGATTACAGTTTCACGCATGGGTGCTTCGACGTCGATTCCTTATCTAAAAGAATGTACCGTTGGATATTAGCAGACGGCATAACTTTACTGGCCATAGTACAATATTTTCTGGAAGTACCCATCTAACGATGCGTGAAAGGATTTTTTTCATACATGTCGAACTATTGAACGTATATTGGAGTGAGTATAATGGCAAAAAAGGATAAAACAAAATTACGTGAAACCGATTTGTATGGGCCTGTGCATGATTATCTAGAAAGTCTTGGCTATCAGGTTCAGGGAGAGGTTGACGGCTGTGACATGACAGCGATCATGGGAGACGAGCTTGTGGTTGTTGAATTGAAAACAGCATTCAATCTTAAACTACTTAGCCAGGCTGTCAAACGCCAGCGTGTGGCGGATTCCGTTTATGTGGCGATCCCGAACCCCAAGGGAGGGTCCAGGACCTCCGGGTGGAGAGATATGTGTATGCTTCTGCGTCGGCTTGAATTGGGGTTGATAACGGTCGCCCTGAACAGGAAGGACGAACAGGTAGAGGTTCATTTTCATCCCAACACCTTTGACCGTCTGAAAAGCCTTCGCACCAATAAAAAGATACGTCATCATATCATAAAAGAGACTACCGGTCGCAGCGGCCATTACAACACTGGTGGAACAAATAGAACAAAGCTGATCACAGCATATCGGGAGCAGGCGATTCATGTAGCATGTTGTATGATGAAATATGGCGATATGTCTCCCTCGCAGATAAGAAAGCTGGGTGCCAGCGCAAAAACGCCGAATATTCTGCGTGATAACCATTATGGCTGGTTTACCAGGGTATCCAAGGGCATCTATTCTTTGAATGATTGTGCTCGTGAATTTCTGGACGGATACCCGGAGCTGGCCGGACACTATATGGATCTGATAATTGAGAAGGAAAATGCTGCACAGGAAGCTGCTCAGGAAGCTACTCAGGAAGCTACTCGGGAAGCTACTCAGGATGAAGGTGTCAAAGGGGAAGGAACAAAGGGAATTAAGCAGGGGAAAAAAGCAAGGGGAAGAAGTAAAGTAACAGGTGAGGAGAGTCTCTGATGTATACAATTACATATTCATTGATAGAGAACAATGGTGAATCCGAAGCTTTTTATCAGAAGCTGTCGGCTTTTACCGATGAAGTGCTGGCTGAGATGAAAAGCCTGGCAGGCAGCATAGTTGACGGTTATATTTCCTTTCGGAAAAATCACGGGACAGCAAGGCTGCGTTCCAGGGAAGAGGTTTGTTTTGAACTGCTTGTTCTTGGTACTCTCTGGAAAGTATACAGCGGCGATTCCAATGAGCTGGAGGAAGTCCCAAAGCAGCTGCTGACCGGTCTGTCGAAGCTCCGAAGTCAGGGATGTACGCTGAAGCCGGGAGTGGATTTTATCAGAGGTATTCTTTCGACCATGTTTCTTTCTCCGGATTTGTATGACCATCTGTATGTCTTAGATGTTTCGATGGAGCATCTGGATAAACTGCTGGACTGGCTGGAGGCGACCGGTGAATTCAGACAGGAGGTTGCACGGCTGCGGGTATGGGAACAATATCTTAAGACGCTGCCAGACGCAGAGGCACAAGACATACTGGCTACATCGATCACGCTGGCAGCCTGGTTTGAAGGCAGGAGCGCTGAGGTTCTCAGTAGATATACACAAAATGTGGACAGATATCTAAATGAGCTGCGGCCTGGTCATTACTGGCGTGAAGATGTTATTTTCTGCGGTCGCAGGAGGGTGGAATATCACTTGAATATGCTTGGGGCGGAAATTATGAATCGGGCATTTTGCGAAGAATTTCTCAGTACTCCTCAAAAAGCGGTGTTGATTCCGGCCTGCATGCGTCTGCTTTCCGATGATGAGTGTAAAGGGAGAACCGTTGATAACTCCTTTCGCTGTATGGGATGTACATCCGAATGTAACGTATTCAGACTGACGAAAATGGGGAAAGAACATGGTTTCCACGTAGAAGTCGTTTCCCATGAATCTTCCATTTCAGCAAATAAGGCAGAGCATCCGGTTTTGAACAGTGATACCGGCATCGTGGGGGTCGCCTGTGTTCTGAACCTGATATCGGGAGGCTGGCTGCTTGACAGTATGGATATTCCGGCACAGTGCGTATTGCTTGATTACTGTGGCTGCAGGTACCACTGGAGCCGGGAAGGCATCCCGACCGGGATCAATATGGAACAGTTGAAGCGGGTACTTGAGATCGGAGAAAATGATGTTTAGGTTCTTGCACTGTGACACCTTCTATAGAAAGAGCAGATACCTTGGCACTTTTCTGCTGTAGCTTGCGTACTCTTCCCCAAACATGGAGTACAGGTGCTTTTCCTCCTGCACAATCAGCAGGTGGAGGGATAACGGGAATACCAACAACACGAGCAAAGTTAACAGGTTCGGATAGGCTAGAAACAAACTGATAGACATGAGGTCAAAGCCCACAAAGGCTGGATTTCTGCTTATGCTGTAAACTCCGTCAATAATCAGTTTAGTTTTAACGTTTTTATCGATGCCCACCCTCCAAGAGCTTTTCATGAAAACTGTTGCTGAAGTAAAGATTCCAACACCGAGAACCATTATGACTACAGCGGCATAGGATGCATGGGTGTTGCTGAAAATAGGGTTTATGTACGATGATATAGTTTTATGAAATAGAATTTCGAGTAGCTGTGTCAGCATCCAGAGGAAACTCGAGATTTTTACAAAGATTTCAGCTCTTTTAACTGGAGATTCTTTGTTCCCTTTGTATAATACATTGGCATTGATTTTATTCCTCACCTTCAACAATATTAACTTTAGCAGGTATACGCCCAAAAAAGAAATGAACAGTAAGAGTAAAAGAATATCTATAAAATCCATCCAAAAACCTCCTCACACGACACATGAACATATGAATAATTGTTCATAAGACATATACTATAATATCCTCCGGCAAAAATCAAGAGTTCACAGCCTAAAAAATTTCATTTATCTGCCCAAAAATTTCATTGTTTTTTGTGTTGACTATAAAAATGCGCCATGGTATACTATTTCAAGTCGACAGCAAATAAATTATGCTGGTGTAGCTCAGCAGGTAGAGCAGCTGACTTGTAATCAGCAGGTCGGGGGTTCGATTCCGTCCACCAGCTCCATAAATAAGGGTCACTACAAATGTAGTGGCCTTTATTTATGAGAAAACAAAAGAACGGAATCGAACCCGAGAGGGCGCAAAGTCAAGGAAAATGCGCGGCATTTTCACAAGGCGCGCGAGGACACCGGGGAGCATACGTCCGAGCGGAGAGCGCAGAGAAACGGCGCGTCGATTCCGTCCACCTATTAAGTTTATAAGATCATCTTTTTTGTGCTGAAATTCAAATAGTTATGTATTATAGTATCAATAGGCAATTAACACTTGACAATACTAGAATATTATGGGGATAAGACCCTCGTGCAGATGCTCGAGGCATTGTGGTATGATATTGAACTTACCTATGTGAAAAGAGAAAGTAAAAATTGAATTTGACGAGGTGATTGAAGTGATAGAAATTACTACTTGGATGAGTAAGTTTTTGCAGATATTAAATGAAAATTTTGGAGATCGTGTATGGTTTGTTGGTTTGCAGGGAAGTCATGGTCGTGGTGAAGCAACAGAAACAAGCGATATTGATATTGTCGTAATACTTGATGAATTGTCTGCTCTGGATATTCAAACCTATAGTACGATGCTAGATACCTTATCATATAGGGAACTGATTTGTGGCTTTCTTTCCGGAAAAAAAGAAATTTTGAATTGGGATGCCTCAGAGCTTTTTCAGTTTTATTATGATACAAAGCCGATAAAGGGAAGTCTTGATGAATTGCTGTTATTGATTGACGATGTTGCTGTTAATAGAGCAATAAAAATTGGTGTATGTAATATCTTTCATGGCTGTGTCCATAATATGCTGTTCGAAAAGAGTGAAGAAATTCTGAGAGGATTATATAAATCGGCTTCTT
>JAEYRF010000016.1 GCA_023409615.1 Bacillota bacterium
CTATGAGACATTGGATCCTGAAAATGCCCAACTGATATATGAAAAAGTAAAATTACAGCAACAGATCGATGAGAACATAAAGAAATTTGCACTGGTATATACAGAAATGGATCCAGCCGCAGCAGCAGCTATTTTTGAAAGACTAGGCACATCTGAAATGGATATGATCGCTAATACATTAAAGGCGATGAATAAAACCAATTCCGCCGAAATATTGGAATCAATGACCCCTGATTTTGCAGCGAAGGTTACAGTTGAGCTGGACGCATTATACAGGGAGAATTGATATAAAAAATCAAATGAAGGGAGGTGAAAAAATGACGTTAATGGAGATGATGATTGGTAATTTTCAGGCCGATCAGGGAGCATTGATCACTCAGATGAGTTCACAATCAGAACGCAAGTCCAATAATGCAGACAATTCCAAAAGCTTTAGCGATATACTTAAAACCAGTATAAGCAGCTCGGATAATAGTATTGCGGACAAAGGTATCACGAAGAAAGCAGGTTCCAATGAGAATGCATCTCGACAGGTACATGAATCCTCAGACATTAAGACGGACAGCACACCGAAGTATAGATCATTCCGCGAGGTAAGTACTAAGCAACTTAATGCGGCATCGGCAAAAAAGAGTACAACCGGGCAAAGAATTGATGATGGCACGCTGAATGAAGATAAAGTTACAAGTGACAAGGAATCATTAGTTCAAAATGTACCGTCAGATGTGATGCAGCTGGTTGCAAAATTATTTGGGATCAATGTCCTGGAGCTTGAGAAGCTGCTGAAAGAGGCAGGTATTACACCGGAGTCATTCAACTCGTTGGAGAACATCAGCACAATTTCTTCAGAGCTTGCGCAAGTACTCGGCTTGAACAGTGACCAGCAGAGAATGCTTGAAGTCATGCTTCAGACAGCAGGAGAAGTAATGGTGTTATCAGAATCACCGTACAGTGATGAAAATGCTTTTTCAGGTCATATTGATAAAGTTGATACACAATCTAATCGTGTACCTGGACAGTCTCTTGATGAGAGCATTCAAGCAGTAACTGTACATTCAGATTTCGTGGCAGAGCAACTCAGCGAGCAGATAAAGATGAAGCTTGATGAGTACGGCATTAGGCTTGAGGAAGGAGAAACATCTGTTGAAGAAGACCTGAAGGCATTAATGCTTCCGATGCTGGAAAAGACAGCTGTAAAGCTAAAGCCTGAAGCGTTACAGGGGACAGAGCAAACAGTTGTAGAAGATTTGGAGCCTGAACTGTCTGCAGCAGCAGCTGAGGATTTGCAAAAAGAGAGTAGTTCGGATTCGGAAGAAGCTTATGATGGACCAGGGCCTAATGCAAAAGTGCAACAGTTCGTATCTCAGCAGCATTCGACAGCAATTGGAACACAGACACAGCCGATGTTTTCATCAATAATACAGGCGAATCAGATTATCAATGAAATACCTGCTGCGGACTTATCGCCCACACCCATCAATGCAAATGAAATACTCAACCAGATTATTGAAAAGGCAAATATAAATCTGACGCCGGAAAAATCTGAAGTTGTGATGGAACTGAAGCCTGAGAGCCTTGGCAAGATTTCACTGAAAGTAGTCACAGAAAATGGTATTGTTATGGCAAAATTTGTGGCTGAAAATCAGCAGGTCAGAGAAGTTCTTGAGACCAATATGCAATTGCTTAAGGATTCACTGCAGAAGCAAGGGTTAAATGTACAGAGCTTCAGTGTATCTGTCAGACAGAATTCTGATCAATCCGCAAAAAACAGACAGCAGTATGGCAAGGCAAGCAGTGGTGATACAAAAAGAGTGATTAGTGGGATAGCTGGACCGGGAACACAATTACCGCTATTTCCGGATACCTCAGGAAGAAATAACCCATATATGTGGGAGACCAGTACGATCAATCTTACAGCATAATACAACAGTACAGTAGAAATGGAGGTGAAATGAATGAGTGATATCAGTATAAGCGGCAGTCAGAGAACGATCCAGCAGATCATTGATGAGAATGCAGCCAATGTCGGTAACAGAGATACTGGAGAATTGGGCAAGGATGATTTTCTGAATCTGCTAGTCACACAACTACGTTATCAGGATCCGCTGAACCCGACAAATGATAAGGAATTTATCGGACAAATGGCACAGTTCAGTGCCTTAGAGCAGATGCAGAACCTGAATACAAGCTTTACCGCAACTAAGGCATATGCACTGATCGGAAAAGGAGTTATTGCAAACGTAGTCGACAAGACTACGAAGGAGACCACTGTCATCGATGGAGATGTTTCAAGTATCAAGTTCAGCGGTGGTAAATATTATGCAATTGTGGATGGCATCGAGGTCGAGGTTGATGATATCGTCGATGTGACGCAAAACTCATATGAAGCCGGATTAAATCTTTCTGCGTATACAAATCTGCTCGGATACAATGTCAACGGCATCGTTTATAATCCAAAGGACGGTGATATGATCGCAGTGAAAGGTGTTGTAACAGCACTGCAGAAGGGTATCTATGAAGATTATGCCGTGATGGATGGCGTCAGCGTCGAGATCGCAGAGCTCAACACCACAGTGAAAACAACAGATACAGAGTATCTCAGGAACACACTTGAAACTGCTTTTAAGAATCACGAAGCAGTCGACATCATCATCAAGGACAGCAGTACAGGCAAATATGTTCCAGTCAAAGCATACCTTGCTGATTTGAAGATTGCTGAAAACGGCAAGATCACAGCAGTACTCGATGGCTTGCATGTTCCGATTGAGAGCATCACAAACATCACAAAGCCGCAAGCAATAGTTCCGGTGGAAGAAGTACCGGAAGAAGTACCTGGTGAAGATGACACTCCTTCAGATGAAATCGAATCAACTCCGGAGGCAGGTGATGAAGGTGGTAATTGACAGTTCGGGAAATTCGATCAACAGGCCAATTATTACCGGTAGACCACCTGTAAAGACAGGGAACTCCACAGGCAGTCTGAATGTACAGCAGAGTGTCAAGAAAGGCGAATTTGCCTCAATACTGAAACAGACACAGGAACAGCATGAGGAGATTATATTTTCCAAGCATGCACAACTCAGGCTTCAATCCAGAAACATCAGTCTTTCGCAAGCCCAGAAGGACAAAATGAAAGATGCGGTTTCAAGAGCAGAGTCAAAAGGTGTAAAGGATTCACTGGTATTGATGGACAATCTGGCCTTTGTGGTAAATGTCAGGAACAGGACGGTCATTACGGCGGCCAACAGTAATGAATTGACGGAAAATGTATTTACAAACATCGATGGAGCAGTAATCGTATAGCAGCCGGACCCTTTCGGGAGGCTGAACATCCCTGAATGACGGACGGGATGTGAAACAATGTATTAGGATACGGGACATAAAAATCGAAGGAGGTCGAACATCAACTATGATGAGATCAATGTTCTCAGGTGTGTCAGGTCTCAGAGCACACCAGACCAGAATGGACGTTATCGGTAACAACGTTGCCAACGTCAACACGGTTGGCTTCAAATCAGGGAGGGTTACCTTCCAGGAAATATTCAGTCAGACTTTAAAAGGCGCAAGTTCACCTGATTCTGCAACAGGCAGAGGTGGTTCAAATCCCATGCAGATAGGCCTCGGCCTCGGTGTTGGCGCTGTGGATACAATTACCACCAGAGGCAGCTTGCAGAGGACCGATAATCCCACGGATATGGCAATTGAGGGCGACGGCTTCTTTATCTGTAAAGGTGGCGCCGCAGACACTTTCAAATTCACAAGGGCAGGTAACTTCACCATCGACAAGCTGGGTAATCTGGTCACAGGCAGCGGCCTTAACGTCTATGGATGGCAAAAGCTGAAGACAGACGGCAGCGGCGAATTTGACTCTGAGGTGCCTATCGAGCCCATTAACCTGTATACGGATGACTATAGAAATAAGAGGATTATTTCGGCAAAAGCTACATCATCTGCAAAACTAGCAGGAAATCTGGATGCATCGATGGCGGTGGCAGCAGTTCCTGCTACTCCAGTGGCAGACGAAATTTTTACTGTACCAATGACGGTATATGACAGCCTTGGAAATGATTATAAGGTTAATGTTGAATTTTGGAAATCGGCTTCAGCAGCAACTGGATCTACCTGGACATGGAGAATACCTTCTACTGCAACCTCAGGTTATACAAATACTAATGCTACAGGAACTATCGGATTTAGTTCCGACGGAATAATCAACGCCAATGCGATACCGACAAATCCCGTTACTTTCACACCGGATCCTGCAACTGGAACAGATGCTTTTGATGTGCAATTGGATTTTTCAAAAATCACCAGCTTTGCAGCAGACAACTCAGTTAAGCCTCAGAGCGTGGACGGATATACCTCAGGCAGCCTGGTCACGTTCAGCGTTGGCTCTGACGGTATCCTGACGGGCATTTACGATAACGGACAGCAGCAATCCCTCGGACTGATGGCCATTTCAGGGTTTGAAAATCCGGCAGGTCTTCAGAAGGTTGGCGATAACATGTACATACCGACCACCAACTCCGGTGACTACAAGGCGGTCAAGGCAGGCTCAAACGGCGTTGGCACATTGAATCCCGGCACGCTTGAAATGTCCAATGTTGACCTTTCTAAGGAATTCACTGAAATGATCATTACACAAAGGGGCTTCCAGGCCAACAGCAGGATCATCACCACATCAGATGAAATGCTGCAGGAACTGGTAAATCTCAAGAGATAACGCAATAAGTTTGTAACTATACGCTAATACTGTAAGCTTCCTCCTGATGGATGCGATTCCGGCCTGATAAACCGGCCGGAATCCTTCCGTAGGGGAGGTTGGAAAAATAATGCTGTAGAATAATCGGAATAAACCCGATAATACTTTCATAAGCTACTTATTATGTAGAAATTTGAAATTATCTATTGAGTTTTCGAGGTATTAATATTATGATTAAGTTAACCAGGCTCAATGGCTCGGTCTATGTCCTGAACAGTGATATGATAGAAATGATAGAAGCGACACCGGACACGGTGATATCGACTTCTGAGACAAAAAAATATGTCTGTAAGGAATCTGTGGATGAAGTAATCAATAAGATTATTGAATTCAGAGGGAACATTATGATTTATGCAGACACACACAAAAGATAGAGGGGGCATAAGGTTTGGAGTCTAAAAGTACGTTTTTTATACTGATCATTATTGTTGCAATTCTTGCACTATCATTAGCTGCGCTTGCCGGCTACCTGTTCATTGTACAGGGAGCATCCCGCGATAAGGTGGAACTGGATGAGGATGGAGTGCCTGTCGAGGTTATCAAAGACATCCCCAGTGAAGCTGAGTTGCTTAAAATACCTCTTTATGAGGAAGCAGCATATTTTAACCTTAAAAGCACAAGCACTGATAGTAAAAGTCCAATTATTCAAGTCAATGTTACTCTCAAATGCTATAACAAACTTAAGCGTGACAAAAAAGCAATAGTTGAAGAGATCGTAAAAGCAAGAGCTGAGGAGATTCAGGAATTGGTTGTACGATTTTTTATGACGCTTACTGCGGAAGATGTGAAAGACCTGACTGTCATGGACAGAGCGAAGGAAGATCTGACAAAACAGATCAATGTGCTAATGAATGAAGGTATTGAAGAGCCTGAGGATGTCATATACAGGGTCGTATTTTCACAATGGCTGTCCCCGTAAAGCAATTTTCGAAGGAAATTGTCTGGTAAGAATTGTCCGATGAGAGGTGGTTTTTAGTGGGAGATATTTTATCGCAAAATGAAATAGATGATCTGCTGAAAGCTCTGAGTACAGGTGAAATCGATGCACACGAAATACAAACGACTACTCAGGAAAAAAAGGTTAAGACCCACGATTTCAAAAGAGCCAGTAAGTTTGCAAAAGATCATATTAAAACATTGAATATCATTTATGATAATTATGCGCGTCTTGTAACAAATTTCCTGACAGGATACCTCAGGACACTTGTGCAGGTCGATGTTGTTACTGTGGAAGCTTTACCATACAGTGACTTCAGTAATTCAGTTTCAAACCCTGTCATCCTTGCTATTATTGATTTTGCACCAATGACAGGTTCCATCATATTTGAAATCGAACCCAATATTTCTTATGCCCTGGTCGATAGAATTCTAGGCGGCAGAGGAACATCAATGGAACGTGTCAGGGAGTTTACAGAGATTGAACTTGCGATCATTGAAAGGATCATCATACTAATATTAAATCTGATGCGCGAACCATGGGAAAATGTTATTTCTATCAGGCCAAGGCTGGATAAGATTGAAACAAACGCGCAGTTTGCACAGATCGTTGCACAGAATGAAACAGTAGCACTGATTACACTGAGTGCCAGGGTCGGAGATGTGGACGGTATGATAAATATTTGCATACCACATATGGTTGTTGAACCTATCGTATCAAAATTGAGTACAAAGTTCTGGTTCTCAACGGTTGAAAAAGAAGCCACACCTGAAATGAAGGATAGTATAGAAATCAAAGTAGAAAACACAAAAGTGCCGGTGAAAGCGGTTCTCGGAAAAAGTACAATTTCCGTCAACGAATTTTTAGACCTGCAGCCGGGGGATGTGCTTCCGCTGGATACAGGAGTTAACGAGGATATGGAAGTACATGTTGGAAGTCTTTTGAAATTTTACGCAACCCCTGGTGTGAAAAAAAATAAAGTTGCAGTAAAAGTCACCAGGGTTCTGAAAAAGGAGGAAGAGTAATGGGCGATATGTTGTCACAAGCCGAAATAGACGCTTTATTGAATGGCACTTCAACGGAAGTCACCGCTTCCGATGAGGAAGCTCTGAATTTACAGGAAATAGATGCGCTCGGAGAAATCGGCAATATAAGCATGGGAACCTCTGCGACAACACTGTTTACATTATTGGGTCAGAAGGTTACAATTACCACGCCGAAGGTTACTGTCAGCTCATGGGATGATATTGCTCAGGAATATTCACAATCCTATGTTGGTGTCAAGGTTGAGTATACGAACGGTTTGATAGGTACGAATCTTCTGATCATGAAGGAACAGGATGTTATGGTCATTACCGATTTGATGATGGGTGGTGACGGATCAAATACACAGGATAATCTCTCTGAACTTCATCTGAGTGCCATTAGTGAAGCTATGAATCAAATGGTCGGTTCATCTTCTACATCAATGTCCTCAATGTTTGATAAGAGGATCGATATTTCACCTCCGAAAGCTTTTGTTTTTGAGATTGATAATATTCGACAAAACATACAGATCAAGGATGGTGAACAGATTGTCAAGATTTCATTCAAAATGGTAATTGGTTCGCTCATTGACAGTGAGATAATGCAGGTACTGCCTTTATCGTTTGCGAAGACTATGGTTGAGAACCTGATAAATATGAACACAGACAGCGGTACATATGAACTTCCTAAGGAGATTCTACAGCCATCGCAACCTGCGAGAAGAGAACCGGCTGCTGAACCGGAGCAGCCTGCTGTCCAGATGCAGCAGCCACCACAAGGCTATCAGATGCAGCCTCCACAGGGCTACCAGATGCAGCCGCCACCGCAAGGCTACCAGATGGATTACAACTACGACAGATCATATGATCAAAGGCAATTCAAGGAACCTGTTAATGTTCAGCAAGCTAATTTCCAAAATTTTGACGACGGACGTATTGTTCTCGATAAAAAAAATATTAGTCTTATTATGGATGTTCCTCTGCAGATCACTGTAGAACTTGGCAGGACAGAGAAGTTAATCAAGGACATTCTTGAATTCAGTCCCGGATCCATTATTGAACTTGACAAGCTTGCAGGAGAGCCTGTGGACATACTTGTAAACAATAAACCTATTGCAAAAGGTGAGGTTGTAGTAATCGATGAAAGCTTTGGTGTAAGGATCACAGATATTATTCATCCTAGTAAACGACTATAATAGACAAAATTCACCTTGATTCTATTGCTGTGAAATGGTAACATTACTCTATACAGCTCATTACTCACATAATAAGGGGAGAGAATTATGGGAAAAAGAATCTTGATTGTTGACGATGCAGCTTTCATGCGAATGATGATTAAGGACATTCTGTCGAAGAATGGCTATGAGGTCGTCGGAGAGGCTGAGCATGGAGGTCGTGCAATCGAAAAGTACAAGGAACTCATACCGGATCTGGTTATTATGGATATTACCATGCCAGAGGTTGACGGGATTCAAGCCGTCAAGGAGATACGAAAAATTAACTCCGATTCTCAGGTTATTATGTGTTCTGCAATGGGACAGCAGGCAATGGTTATAGAATCGATTCAGGCAGGAGCCAGAGATTTTATAGTTAAACCATTCCAGGCAGAAAGAGTAATCGAAGCTGTTAAAAAGGTATTGGGCTGATACTGGGAGCTGAAGGCGGAGGCGTTTAATGGAGCCTAGAGATGTTCTTAAAATCATTCTTTATCTGTTTGGCTTTTGTGCTTTACTTTTTCTCACATATGTGACCACGAGATATGTAGGTCAAGTGCAGAACAAGTCAATGAAGAGCAAAAACATCAATGTGATTGAGACAGTGATGCTCGGTGCAGACAAGCGACTGCATCTGGTGAAGGCAGGCAGAGAATATCTGGTGATTGCATCGACAGCAAAGACAGTTGAATTCATTGCCAAGATCGATTTGGAAGAAGATGTTGAACAAGAGACAGTGCAGGAAGAAAAAGGAAACACATTCGATTTTAAGTCTTTATTTGAGAAGTATACAGGGCA
Organism: Bacillota bacterium; assembly: GCA_023409615.1. Classification (GTDB taxonomy): domain Bacteria; phylum Bacillota; class Clostridia; order Acetivibrionales; family DTU013; genus JAEYRF01. Next base: position 8,737 of record JAEYRF010000016.1, read on the forward strand.
ATATAGGAATAACAGGCAACAAGATAAAAACAGGGAAAGAGCAGAATCTCCCCAGGACATGGCGGATGAACATGATTTTAAATCAAATCTCAGCAGACTTAAGAGAATAGTCAATACAAACCAGGTCAAAGAAAATGGGGATGACAATACGAATGAGAAGTAGACTAAGGGGTTTGCAGATTGCAATAGTGAGTCTAATAATTACTTTATTCAGTTCAACTGCTTATGCGGCTGAGTCTACTTTTCCCTTTAAATTCGGTTTCAATGTGGAACCGGCCGGTACACCGCAGGAGGTTTCTTCCAGCATTCAGATTCTTCTGATTCTGACAGTACTTACATTGGCTCCTTCCATTCTCATCATGATGACATCCTTTACAAGAATTATAATAGTGCTGTCATTTCTAAGGAATGCACTAGGTACGCAACAAATGCCGCCGAATCAGGTTATGATTGGGCTTGCTTTGTTTTTATCCCTTTTTATTATGACACCGGTAATCACTGATATCAACACTCAGGCATATCAGCCGTTTGTCGAGGAGGTAATAACGCAGGAGCAGGCTTTTGAAAAATCGTCTGACGTCATCAAAGGTTTTATGCTCAAGCAATTCGGGGATAATGAAAAGGAATTGGCTTTCTTTGTTTCGCTTGCAAAAATAGAAACGCCTATCGTAGACCCCATGGATTTGCCACTTACTGTAATAATCCCTGCTTTTATTCTAAATGAGCTGACAATTGCCTTTAAAATTGGCTTTCTCGTTTATATTCCATTTTTAATTATTGATATGGTTGTTTCGAGTACATTGATGTCAATGGGTATGATGATGTTGCCACCCATTATGATTTCTCTGCCATTCAAAATATTGTTATTCATTATGATAGATGGATGGAATTTAATTTCGAACACACTGGTTTCTTCGTTTATTACATAGTTGAATTTAGCTTATAGCAGGGAGGGATTCAAATGACTCAGGAAACAGTTGTTAATATTGCGCAAAATGCTTTGATGACAGTCCTTTATGTATCGGCTCCACTACTTGGGATTAGCTTGATTGTTGGACTTGCGGTGAGTGTGTTTCAGGCTACAACGCAGATACAGGAGCAGACATTATCATTTATTCCCAAAATACTATCAGTCATAGTTGCAATTGCAGTTCTTGGGTCATGGATGCTTAATGTACTCACTGAATATACAAACAACCTTTATGAAAGTATTTTACAGTTGATAAGGTAGGTAGGGCGGGGAATGGAGCGGGCTGGTCGCATACTACGCCTCTTATATATTGCAAAGGTAATTCGTGCTGTCGCACTCAATATATTAGCTGCTCGCCCATGCAACCGGGCTAGCCTAGTTCCCCGTAAATGATTAGCGGAAGTTATTTTTAAACGATGCCCAGACCAGCTCGGCTCAAGAATAAATGAGGGCTTGTAGGATAGGAGGTTTACAGTGTGCAGATACCGGCAGGATTGATAATAAATGGGTTTGATATGTTTCTGCTTGTATTTGTGAGAATGACCGGATTGTTTGTTGTGGCACCAATATTTGGAAGAAAAAATATTCCGACTTATTTCAAGATCGGTTTTTCGTTTTTTATCGCATTGATCCTTGTCAATACTACAGCGGTACAGGTGGCTCAATATGATGACAATTTACTAAGCTATGCTTTACTAATAGCAAAGGAGTTCATAGTTGGTTTGTCTATCGGTTTTGTTGCCTATCTTGTCTTTACTGCTATATATATAGCCGGAGAAGTTATTGATATGCAGATCGGCTTCGGCATAGTTAATGTTCTGGATCCGGTTAGTAATATTCAGGTGCCGGTGACATCAAATGTGTATTTTATTATCAGTATGCTGCTCTTTCTTTCTATAAACGGGCATCACATTTTGATTAAATCGCTTTATGAAAGCTTTGGTGAACTACCAATTGGAAGTGCTGTATTCAATACCGGTCTTGTTAAAGGTCTTATAGATCTGTTCGGAACAGTATTTGCAACCGGTATAAAAATTGCCGGACCTATTCTGGCTACGATTTTAATTACAGATATAGCTTTGGGGACTATTTCGAAGATGGTTCCCCAAATTAACATTTTTGTAATTGGAATGCCGCTGAAGATCGGGATCGGAATTATCATTCTAATCATAACCATGCCGATGTTTTTCGCGGTTATGGAAACAATATTTAGACTTATGGACACCGGAGTATTGGATTATATAAAGGAGCTTAAACCCGGATGATTTTGAAGATGAACCTTCAGCTGTTTGCAGCAGGTGCAGGTGGAGGAGAGAAAACTGAGAAAGCAACCCCGAAGAAACGTCGGGATGCCAGAAAGAAGGGGCAGGTATTCCAAAGCAGAGAAATTTCATCTGCTTTGGTTTTGCTGATTATTTTTATTGTTTTAAGGATCTTTGGCAGTACTATTTACAGTCAACTGGCCCGATTTGCGAAAAAGGTATTTACAGAATACCCTGATATCAAGGAAATGTATATGCGTGATATAGTAGTTCGTGTTTTTTCTGATAGTATCATTGTATTTTTCAGTGCAGTAGGGCCGATTTTAGTTGCTGCTCTATTAGCGGGATTAATTATTAATTACGCGCAAGTTGGCTTTTTATTTACACTAGAACCTTTAAAACCTCAGTTGAGCAGGATTAATCCTTTAAGCGGTTTTAAAAGGATGTTTTCAACGCGTGGCCTTGTTGAGCTGGTGAAGTCTGTCCTGAAAGTCACGGCAATCTGTTATGTGGCGTACCAGTATATCAATGGCAAGCTGCAGACAATACTGAGTTTAATGGATATGGATGTAATACAAATTGCATCGTTTATTGCAGTGACCTGTCTGGATGTGGCAATCCGCATCTGCGTTGTTCTGATCATATTAGGTGTGTTTGATTTTGGTTACCAGTGGTGGGAGTATGAAAATAACCTGAAGATGACTAAACAGGAAATTAAAGAGGAGTATAAGCAGATAGAGGGGAATCCCGAAATCAAAGGTAAGATCAAGCAAAAGCAGAGGCAGATGTCCATGCGAAGGATGATGCAGGAGATTCCTAAGGCGGATGTCATTATCACTAATCCAACACATTTTGCCTGTGCATTGAAATATGATACCCAGGAGGCTTTAGCTCCGGTACTGTTAGCCAAAGGTCAGGATTATATTGCATTACGTATCAAAGAAATTGCCAAGGAAGCAAATGTGGAAATTGTTGAGAATAAGCCTCTGGCAAGGGCGATATATGATTCAGTGGAAATAGGGCAGGCAATACCTCAGGAACTATATCAGGCAGTGGCCGAGGTTCTTGCTTTTGTGTATAGCTTGAAAGGAAAAGATAATGCCCGGGTTGGATAAGGATCAGCGATTCCCAAGGATCGGGGAAGGGAGGATGACAGAGTTTGAGATTTAAGGATATAACAGTTCCGATTATAATTGTAAGCATTGTATTAGCATTTATAATACCACTTCCGGGAGTAATGGTTGATATTCTGCTTGCAATAAATATTATGGTATCTGTAATCATATTGCTTAATACTGTGTATATGAAAGAAGCTCTGCAACTTTCAATATTCCCGTCACTTCTTGTCATCACCACTCTATTCCGTCTGGCGCTTAACGTAAGTACATCCAGGCTTATTATAGGTAAGGGCGATGCCGGCAGTGTCATTGAAGGATTTGGAAGATTCGTAGGCGGCAATGATCTTGTTGTCGGCTTTATAATATTCATACTGATCACGTTAGTCAATTTTCTTGTTATTACAAAAGGTTCTGAAAGGGTTGCAGAGGTTGCAGCAAGGTTTACTCTCGATGCTATGCCCGGAAAACAGATGGCTATCGACGCAGATCTGAATTCAGGGTTAATCAATGAATCTGAGGCGAAAGAAAGAAGAAAGAAGGTCCAGAGAGAAGCTGATTTTTACGGCGCAATGGATGGTGCCAGCAAGTTCGTAAAAAGCGATGCAATTATGGGTATTATAATTACAATACTCAATATCATCGGCGGTCTTGTAATGGGAATGGTCTCCAGAGGAGACTCTATTGAAGATGCTCTTGCAACATATACAATACTTACAATAGGTGATGGCCTGGTCAGCCAGATCCCGGCCCTCATGATTTCTACCGCAACCAGCTTTATTGTTACAAGAGCTGCATCAGAATCGGATCTGAGCTCAGATTTTCTCAAGCAGGTTTTCAGTAATCCAAAGGTGCTTTATATTGCATCAGGACTGTCCGCTATTCTGGCATTATTCCTGCCGACAATTCCATTTCTTTTATTGGCAGCGATACTTGCCTTCCTGGCCTACAGCATTTCAAAACAGCAGGTTGCAGATTTGAAACAGGAAGAGGTTAGGGTTGAGGAGAGTGAAGTTGAGGAGATACGTAAGCCTGAGAATGTTGTTTCACTTCTTCAGATAGACCCAATTGAGCTTGAATTCGGGTATGGCATTATTCCGCTGGCAGATGTGAATCAGGGTGGTGATCTGCTGGATAGAGTAGTTATGATTCGAAGGCAGCTTGCTCTCGAGTTGGGTATGATTGTGCCGGTTATTCGCTTGAGGGATAATATACAACTAGCACCCAATGAGTACCAGATCAGGATCAAGGGCGTAGAGGTGGCTCGAGGAGAGATGATGCTTGACAATTACCTTGCAATGAACCCCGGTCTGGTGGAAGAGGAAATTGACGGGATCAAAACAACAGAGCCTGCTTTCGGTCTTCCTGCCATATGGATCACGGAAGGGCAGAGGGATCGGGCGGAAATGCTGGGGTATACAGTTGTGGATTCGCCGTCGATCATTGCAACGCACTTGACAGAGATAATAAAAAAATATGCACATGAGCTTACCGGAAGGCAGGAGGTCCAGACACTGCTCGATAATATCAAGCAGAATTATCCTGTTATTATAGAAGAACTTATCCCAAAGATGATGACCGTTGGAGAAATACAAAAGGTACTTGCCAATCTCCTGAAAGAAGGTGTCTCTATCAGAGATATGGTTACCATTTTAGAGACGTTGGCAGATTATGCCCCTGTTACCCATGATACGGACATGCTTACGGAATATGTCCGACAGGCTCTGGGAAGGGCGATATCAAAGAAATTTTTCATGGAGCAGAACTCCAGCGTAATTACATTGGATCCCAAGCTGGAGCAGGTGATTATTGATTCGCTCCAAAAGACTGAAACAGGCTCATACCTTACTTTGGAGCCCAATATGACAAATACGATTTTGGGGAGCCTTTCAAAGCAGGTACAGAAGCTTGTACAGCTTGGACAGCAGCCGATCGTTTTGGCATCTCCTGTCGTAAGGCTATATTTTAAAAAGCTTGCAGATCAGGCGATACCGGGTCTGATCGTCCTGTCCTATAATGAACTCGATCCTAATCTGGAGATCCAGTCAATAGGCGTTGTAAGTGTCTAGATGAATAGCAAAATATACTGAAATATGGTATTATGGAAATAATAAAGTAGAAAAAGAGGGTAATATGAAGATACGCCGCTATCTTGCAAAAAACACACAGGAAGCGATACTGAAGGTAAAAATGGATCTCGGGAACGAAGCTCTTATCCTGAACACAAGGAAGGTTAAGAAGAAGGGCTTGATCGGGCTGTTTTCAAAACCTATGGTAGAGGTGTTGGCTGCAATTGATGAATATAATGTGACAAGAACAGAGGGAGATTCAATTAAAGTGGCGGAAAAATCTGTTTCGCAAGAGGTTCCGCAGAGCAAAATTAATTCTGGCGAAAAAGAGGAAAAAATAGCTAATCTAGAGAATAAAATAACAAACATGGAGAATCTGCTCCAGAAGTTTTTCCAACAGATGAAGCCTGGTGAAAATCCAGTTCAGCAAGTACCTGCAGAAGTAAATATCCAGAATACTTCCAAGGTACCTGATGTTTTTTATAATAACCTTATAAAAAATGAAGTGGATCAGGATATTGCAAAGAGGATCATTGACATTGTAACTGCAAGAAGTTCCGGTAATGGCGTAGGTGACATCGCATCACAACTCTCCAGTGTCATTTCAGGGTTGCTTGGGAAACCTGATACGATTAAGCCTGGCGAAGCCGGTAAGCCTGTAGTTGTCATATTTGTAGGACCGACAGGTGTGGGTAAAACAACAACACTGGCTAAAATTGCAGCAAATTATCTTTTGAACCAGAAAAAGAGCATTGGGTTGATTACAGCTGATACCTATCGGATCGCTGCAGTTGAACAGCTGAAAACCTATGCAGAGATCCTTGGTATTCCTGTTTCTGTTGCATATACGGCTGTAGAGATAAAGGATGCTGTAAAACAACATTCTGATAAGGATATCGTACTAATCGATACTGCAGGTAGAAGCCACAGAAATAAAGCCCAGTTCGAGGAACTCAAGACACTGATAACTGCGTCAGGGGCAGATGAAGTATATCTGGTTCTCAGTGCGACTACAAGCAGTAGAAATTGCAGGGAGATACTGGACAGTTACAGCTTTTTGGCTAATTATAAGCTGATCTTTACGAAAACTGATGAAGCTCCTGTACAGGGTATCATTTTAAATGTCCGATACCTGACCGGGAAAAGTCTTTCATATATCACTACCGGACAAAGCGTGCCTGATGATATTGAAACAGCGAACATCGAAAAGATTACCAGGAATCTGATGGGGAGTATTAATTAGATGATGGATCAGGCTGAAAAATTAAGACAGGCAATTGACAATCTGAAATTGCGGCAGGCTGCTGCACAGGCAGAAAAAAAGCTTCCTATGGTAAAGAGGACGGCCAAAGTCATCACAGTTACAAGCGGTAAAGGAGGCGTCGGCAAAACAAATATTACTATCAACCTTGCCATTGCACTTAGTGAACAGGGGTTTAGAGTAATCATACTGGATGCGGATTTCGGACTGGCAAATATAGACGTACTTTTTGGTATTGTACCAAAGTATACGTTGCTGAATGTTATTAAAGATGAGAAGAACATCATGGAAATTCTTTCAGATGGGCCTATGAATACCAGGTTTATATCGGGCGGATCCGGAGTAGAAGATTTGGTGAAACTTGATAGACAGGAAATATTGAAGTTTGTTGATAAAATGGCGCTGTTGGATAAGTTGGCAGATATCATTATTGTTGATACCGGGGCAGGATTGTCAGAGAATGTTATGAGTTTCATAATGGCTGCCGATGAGGTACTGTTGGTTACAACACCTGAGCCGACATCCATAACAGATGCTTACGCTCTGATTAAAATGGTGTCGAACAGGGATAAAACCAAAAAAATCAGACTGGTCGTCAACAGGACTGAAAACAGTGAAGAGGCAAATGATGTACTCAATAAGCTGGTTTTGGTGGCAGAGAAGTTTCTTGGCATCTCATTGGTGCCTACAGGCTATATTATGCACGATGATGCGGTAGTAAAGGCAGTAAAACAACAAAAGCCTTTTTCCATAAGTTTTCCGAAAAGTCAGGCAACAAGGAACATTAGAGAAATCTCGGTCAAAATAATGGAAAGAAGCAACACAGAAGAAGCACAGCATAGTTCTGGTGTAAGAGGTTTTCTGAATAAGTTGGTGGGGTTCATGAGGGCATAAAAGTATTTATTGCATTGTGGAGGTTTTAGTGGAACTATCACAAGTGATGGTCGGTTCAAAGTTGGAACTTGAGTGTTTTGACAATAATGGAGAAAGACTTGAGCCAACGCTTATAAGTGAATTTGAGTGGAATGAAGGCGAAAATATGGCTGCAATTGCGGCTCCGATATTTGAAGGCCATATTGTTCCTTTGCCCGTTAACTCAGAAATAAATATTTATTTTATTATAAAGAACGAGAGTTTATATAGCCTTTATAAATTTAGTGCTATAATTATGTCAAGACTTGTGGTGGACAACCTGCATATTCTGATGGTGAAAAAGCAGGGAGATATTGTGAAAGTACAAAGGCGTAACTATTTCAGGCTTGATTGTTTTGTTGAAGTACGGTACAGGATATTGGATCCTAACGGAGATGATCCAAATGACAGGAAAAGATCCTTTATAAACACATTAACCAATAATTTGAGCGGCGGTGGCGTTTCCATAATGCTTGAAGAAATAATTCCGACGGGAACGATCATTGAGTGTGAAATGTTCAATGACCAGAACAGAAAGGTTACTTTTTTCGGGAAGGTCATGAGATATGAAGAGATCGGTAAGGATGGAAAATATAAATATGAGGCAGGCATTGCTTATATAGAAATCAGTGATAGCGACAGAGAAGCGATTGTTAAATATATTTATGATGAGCAGCGTAAATTACTCAGAAAAGGATTGATATAAGTAATGGCGAAGACCATTAATGTTTTAGTTGTAGATGATTCTGCATTCATGCGAAGAATGTTAACAGATATACTTGAGAGTTCCGGTGATATCAATGTAATCGGAACTGCAAGAAACGGACTTGATGCGCTTGAAAGCCTCAAGTTCTTAAAACCTGACGTAATTACACTTGATGTGGAAATGCCGTCCATGGACGGAATGAGTTGTCTCAAACAACTTCAGAAGATAACTTCTTCGCCGGTTATTATGCTAAGCAGCCATACTAAAAATGGCGAGAAAGCAACAATAGAAGCACTTGAAGCAGGAGCTATAGATTTTATAACAAAACCCACAGGATTATTTGATATATCAGGCGAAGAAAAGAAGAAAGAAATAATTGAAAAGATTCGGATTGCCAGCAGGATAACTAAAAAAAGGCATGCCGCAGATAAGTTGGATGCAGCTGCTCCGGCAGTTCCTGCTCATCATATAGAGTATCAGGGTCGGAAGTGTGACAAGTTAAAGACAATTGTTGCTATTGGAACCTCCACAGGTGGGCCAAGAGCATTACAGGAGGTTTTAGCGAGTATTCCGGGAGATATTCCGGCTGCTTTGATTATTGTACAGCATATGCCACCGGGCTTTACAAAATCACTTGCTGAGAGACTTAATTCATTGAGCGCTCTCAATGTCAAGGAAGGGGAACATGACGAGATTATAAGACCCGGTTATGCTTATATCGCGCCTGGCGATTATCATATGGAGATAAAGGGTATGCCGGGGGATGTGCTTGGTATAAAACTTTCAAAAGATCCGCCGGTAGGCGGGCATAGACCGGCTGTCAATGTCATGATGAATTCGATTGCAAAGACAAGATTTCCAAGCGTCATTGGAGTAATCATGACAGGGATGGGTAGTGACGGCAAAGAAGGGGTGAGTAATCTCAAGGAATCTAATAATGGAATCATCATATCACAGGATGAAGAATCCTGTGTAGTATATGGTATGCCGAAGGCGGCAGTTAGTACCGGGATTGTTGATGAGGTTGTACCTTTGAAAGAAATAGCAGAGGTTATAGTCAAATATATGGGGGTGGATTAAGTATGGACATGAGTCAATACATGGAAATTTTTATTGAGGAATCCAAGGAACACTTGCAAAGCTTAAACCAGTGTTTGCTCCAAATGGAAAAGAATCCTGCCGATAACTCAATGCTTAATGAAATTTTTAGAGTAGCACACACGATTAAGGGTATGGCAGGTACGATGGGTTTCAACAAGATGACCAGAATGACGCATGACATGGAGGATGTTTTGCAGTCACTTCGGAATAATGAGATTAAAACCACTCCAAAGCTGATTGATCTGTTGTTTAAGTGCCTTGATGCTCTTGAGGGATATACAACTGCTATTATAGAAACGAGCACCGAAGGCCCGGAGGACAATTTAGAAATTATAAACGAACTTGCTGATATCATCAAACAAAAGGACGGCGCTGAAACTGAAAATGCAGCACCTTCAGCAGGTTTATCTGCGATAGTATCAGAAACTATGACTTCAGATATAGTTGAATCAACTTCGGATATTGAACTGAATCAATATGATGTTGATATCATTTCAAAAGCCTCGGAATTAGATAATAATACATATCAGATCACGATCAAGCTAAACAAAGGCTGTGTTTTGAAATCGGCCAGAGCATTTATCATATTTAAAACGCTTGAGAGGCATTCTGAAATCATAAAGTCAGAACCTAAAGTTCAGGATATCGAAGATGAAAATTTCGACTATGAATTTACGGTTATCGTTCTCTCAAAAGAGGATGAAGCCGTATTTGATAAGGATTTGAACTCAATTGCCGAAGTCGACGAGGTAATTATCAAGCTGATCAAAGCCAAAAACCCTAATGCACAAAAGATTATGTCAGATTCAACTGTTGTGACTAAATCCCAGGAAAATGAAGCCATAGCAGAGCACGTTGATGCAGAAAGTGGTCAGCCAAAGCATGATAATACGTCGAAAAAGACAAAGACAGGAAAGACGGTTAGAGTTGATATAGACAGATTGGATGTACTCTTGAACCTTGTAAGCGAATTAATTATCCAGAAAACCAGGCTGGAAGGTTTAGAGGGCATTGAAAGGACACCTGATTATGTTGAAACCATTGAATACCTTGAAAGGATTACTACCAATCTTCATGATGCTGTAATGAAAGTGCGCATGGTTCCCGTTGAGACTGTCTTCAACCGTTTCCCGAGAATGATCAGGGATGTTGCAAAGGATCTTGGTAAGGAAGTTGAGTTGGTAATGTCCGGTGAGGAGACTGAACTTGACAGAACAGTGATCGATGAGATCGGCGATCCCCTTATCCATCTGTTAAGGAACTCCTGTGACCATGGTATTGAATCTATTGAGAAGAGAAAAAGCATTGGCAAATCTGAAATGGGTACGATAGAGCTGAAAGCATATCAGGATGGAAACAATGTTGTTATTGAAGTAGGCGATGACGGAGGCGGCATCGATGTGGAAAAGGTCAGAAACAAGGCAATAGAACGCGGCCTTATCAATAAAGATATGGCAGCAGGCCTAACGAAAAAGGATATTATTGATTTCCTTTTCAAGCCTAGCTTTAGCACTGCGGATCATATCTCCGACCTCTCAGGAAGAGGAGTAGGGTTGGATGTTGTAAAGACGAAGATAGAGTCACTGGGTGGCATTGTAGAAGTAGAAACCGAAATCGGAATGGGTAGCAGGTTCTTTATCAGACTGCCACTGACGCTTGCGATTATACAAGCTCTGCTTGTAATGGTTGGTGAGGAAAAGTATGCTATACAACTTAGTACAATCCATAAGATCACTACTATAACACCTGCTGATATAAAACTAGTCCAGAAGCAGGAAGTCATGATGTACAGAAACACAGTCGTTCCGGTTGTCAGGCTGGACAGGGTGCTGGAAGTACCAAAAGATAGTTTGGAAGAACCAAAAGCCATGACAGTGGTTATTGTTAAAAAGGGTGAAAGACTTACCGGATTTATCGTTGACAGAATCCTTGGACAACAGGAGATCGTACAGAAATCATTGGGTAAGTTCCTCTCCGGCATCAAAATCATTACTAGTGCTACTATACTCGGTGATGGTAACGTTGCACTAATACTTGATGTTAATGCACTGGCAAATTAATGACATTTTATTGAAAAGGGGGGTTCGTTTATGGCGGACAATAAATTAGCGGAGGCTAAAAGGTATCTTGTATTCAGACTCGGGGACGAGGAGTACGGTATAGACATACATAAAATCACAACTATTATCGAGAAGGATATGAATATTGCCAGAGTGCCTAAGCTGCCGCCCTTCCTGAAGGGTGTCATCAACCTTAGAGGTGAAATAGTACCTATAATAAGCCTTAGGTTAAAATTTGACATGTCTGAGGATGTTTTCGATACTGAAACAAGGATTATCATTGTAAAAATGGATGAAATCTCAGCCGGTCTTATTGTGGATTCGGTAGCTGAGGTAATGGAACTGGATGAGGATTCTACAGAAAGCATATCAAACATTGCAGCAAATCTTTCTGTAGATTATATCACCGGAGTTGGCAAGGCAGACGGAAGAATTATTACCTTGTTGAATCTGGAGAACCTTGTTTCAATGAGAGAAGAATCCTGATCGAGAGAAAGTGCTGGGTTAGTGTCTTCTGAAGAAACAAGTGTCGGGTGAATTAACAGGAGAGATGAATATGCTAAAGGGTATAGATGATCTGAGCAATATACAACTGGATGTGCTAAGAGAAATCGGTAACATTGGCGCAGGAAATGCTGTTACTGCATTGGCAAAACTATTGGACAGAAAAATTGATATGGAAGTACCGAGAGTAAAGATCCTCGAATTTCAAGAAGTCAGTGAAACACTTGGCGGCGCTGAGATTCCTGTAGTTGGTATACTACTTAAGATGACAGGTGATCTGACCGGAAATATTATGTTTATACTTCAACATAGCGCTGCAGCAATGCTCGTTAATATGCTGATGGGCAGACCATTGGAAGTTGAACAGGAATTTAGCGAAATGGATATTTCTGCACTGAAAGAAATAGGTAATATTCTGACCGGTTCCTATCTGTCGGCTTTATCGGCACTGACCAACCTTAAGATCATGCCGTCCATACCAGATCTTGCAATCGATATGGCAGGAGCGATTTTAAGCGTACCTGCAATAGAATTCGGCAAGGTTGGTGACACGGTTCTATATATTGAGACAGAGTTTGCAGAAGGCAACGATAAAGTAGTCGGAGATTTCTTCCTGGTACCGGATTTTGATACCTATGATATACTGCTAAAAGCTTTAGGAGTCATTGCGTGAATGGATAATTTAATTAAAGTTGGTATGGCAGACTTACAAACTTCCAGACATCCATGCGTCTTAACAACACTTGGCCTTGGTTCTTGTGTTGGTATTGTACTTTATGATTCAATAAAAAAAGTTGCGGGATTAGCACATGTAATGCTGCCTTCAAGCCAACAGGCAAGGAATAATACAAATATTGCCAAGTTTGCAGATACTGCTATTGTAAAATTAATTGATGATATGATTAATCTTGGTGCCAGCAAATCGCATATTGTGGCAAAACTTGCCGGTGGAGCACAGATGTTCTCATTCAATGATGCTTCAGAAATGCTCCGCATTGGTGCAAGAAATGTTTCGGCATCAAAGGAAATGCTTAAGTCGTTAAATATACCAATTATTGCAGAAGATACCGGCGGGAATTACGGGAGAACAATTGAAATACATTCAGAAAACGGTAAACTTATGATAAAGACCATTGGACATGGTGTAAAGGAGATTTAGCGGATGGGCCGGATTGCGAAACTGCCATTTATATTAGGCTGTTCTGCCGCAATAGTTACGGGTTTTGCCAGTTACCTGACAGGTATTGATAATCAGGGGATATATGTTCGTATGGCAGTAATGATGTTGATATTTTTCGTTATTGGGGTATACATTAGAAGTACAATCAACTCCATTAAAAATGAAGTGGTAATCCGAAAGATCAGGGAACAACAGGAAGAGAGAGAAAGACAAAGACGACAGAAGGAAGAAGAAAGAGCTGCTGCAAATTCAGCAAGATTAAGTCATATTGCACAACCTTTAGAAACTGACCGACAAGGCAGCGAAAAGCTAAACAGGGTCGATTTTGCAGTTGACGACAACGATGAGGTCTTTGAGCCTTTAACAGTTAGTAGAGCAATCAGAACAAAGATGAATGGATAGCATAAGTTGATGGGGGAAATAGATGCCAATCAATGTTAACAATCAAAAGGAGATTTGGAAACAATATCAGGCTACCAGAGATCCACAAATACGTGAAACTCTGATACTTGAGTATTCCCATTTAATTAAGTATATAGCCGGAAGGCTTAACATATATTTTGGTTCAAATATCGAGTACGATGATCTTATAAGCTACGGAGTGTTCGGGCTTATTGATGCAATCGATAAATATGACGTTAACAAGGGTGTTAAGTTTGAGACGTATGCTTCTTTAAGAATAAGGGGCTCTATTATAGATAGTATCCGTGAACTGGACTGGGTGCCAAGATCCCTCAGACAAAAAAATAAGGAACTTGAAAAGGCCTACCGTGAGGTAGAAAGTGAATTGGGACACTCAGCAACAGATACAGATATCGCCAATAAAATGAAAATATCTATGGATGAATTCTACAAACTACTTAATGAAGTCAATGTAACAACCATGGTTTCCCTGGAAGATTTTCTGGAGCAGAATTATGAAATAGGTATGGATTTCTCAGGTACTAGTAAAACAGGTAGACCCGAGCATGAAGCAGAACTGAATGAATTGAAGGATATACTGGCCGACTCTATAGATAAATTACCTGAAAAAGAAAAACTGGTCCTGACGCTGTATTACTACGAAGAATTGACACTAAAGGAAATAAGTGCGATAATGAAGGTGTCAGAATCTAGAATTTCACAACTACATACGAAGGCTATTTTAAGGCTTCGAGGGAAACTAGCCAGGCAAAAATCATTACTTAATGATTGATTTTAGATCCAAGGCAAATAAACTGGAGGGTACTGTTACAATGGCCGTTTACGATACTACAAATAAAGTGAATGACGGGTTTTTCCAGTTGTTATACCAAGGTGATGGTGTGTTTCTTAGTGTTTACCCTCCTGTGGGTAATGGAAAACGTGTGGAACCAAATGAAGTATTAGATAGAATAACCAGAAAAAGGATTAGAGACTTTAGCAGAGAAATGATTGAGCTCACTGTCAGAAAAGCTGAAAAGCTGCCTGTAAAAATAGCTGAACCTCAGGATGAGATTAAAGTAGATGCTACCGCAACGACAATGATATCTCCGGATAAAATGAAGGGATACATTAGTATTATACCTCCTGATAATGGCCGGATGCTAACAATTGATGAAGCAGTCAATATTTTAAATAAGAATGGCATTATTTATGGCATAAATAAAACAACACTTGAATCCTTGATAAAATATCCGATCTATAATGAAATGATCGCTGTTGCTGAGGGCATGTTACCAACGAACGGACAAAATGGCAGCGTAAAATATAATTTCGATGTGACACGTGAGTCTAAACCAACTATTCTCGACGACGGTAAAGTTGATTTTAGAGAACTTAATTTGATTCAGAGTGCAGAGAGAGGCCAAATCCTGTGTACATTGGTTCCTCCGGTTCGCGGCACACCCGGCAGAACTGTCAGCGGTACTGATATAGCTCCGATTGACGGAAAACCTGTTCCGTTGCCAAGAGGAAGAAATGTTGTCGTTTCCGAAGATGGACAGAATCTTGTTGCTACGATCAGTGGGCAAATAAACTATATTGATGGAAAAGTTAATGTTTTTGCAACCCATGAGGTACAGGCCGATGTAGATAACTCTACAGGCAACATAAATTTTATAGGCAATGTGTCAATCAGGGGCAATGTTTTATCAGGTTTCACAGTGGAAGCCGGCGGAAGTGTAGAAGTAATGGGTGTGGTTGAAGGAGCTGTTATTAAGGCCGGTGGCGATATTATTCTCAGAAGAGGAATGCAGGGGATGGGCAAAGGCGTCCTTATCAGCGAAGGAGATATCATCTCAAGGTTTATTGAAAATAGTTCTGTTGAGGCGAGAAACAACATCAAGGCTGAGGCTATAATGCATAGTAACGTGAAGTGCGGCAATAAATTGGAGCTTTCAGGCAGAAAGGGTCTATTGGTAGGTGGTACCTGCAAGGTCGGCAAGGAGATCGTCGCAAAGGTTATCGGGTCTCATCTTGCTACCGTGACAGATATTGAGGTTGGAGTAGATCCGACGATCCGAGAACGATATAAGGCTGCAAAGGAAGAAATTATTTCTGCTGAAAACGATATGAGAAAAGCAGAACAGGCTATTACCATTCTGAAGAAACTGGAAATGGCATCAGCATTGACACCTGATAAGAAGGAAATGCTGGCAAAGAGTGTAAGAACAAAGATTTTCCTGACAAACAGAAGTATGGAATTAAAGGAAGAAATGGCTAGGCTTGAATCTATGCTGCAACAGGATGCATATGGTAAAGTCAGATGTTATAATTTTATTTATCCCGGTACAAAGGTTGCTATTGGATCATGCATGATGTATGTAAAGGAAAACCTGCAATACTGCACATTATATAGAGATGGCGCAGATGTGCGTGTAGGGGCGATCGACAGATAGGGTTGATTAACGGAAGTTTATTTTTGACGATGCCTTGATGCGAAACACAGCCAGAATTGAACAAGGAAGTGGTATACTTGCCGATTAAACCGGTTGATTTTCAGGTCATGATACCAAGAACGCTGGAAGCAGCAAAAGCGAATAATGATGTAGCCCAAAAGAATCAGTTGCTACATCAGCAACAGGCAGCTGCTACTCAGCAGAAGGCCGATGATTCGCTTAAGCAGGTATACTCACGTTCGCAGGCCGAACATGCTCGTATTGTTGAAAAGCAAAAGGAAGACCGTAAAAACGACAAAAAAAAGAAGAAAGACAGTCAAAATCCCGAGGAAAAAGAAGGCAGTGAAAAAAACAGGTTGAATAATGAAATCAGGACGAGTACAATTGATATAAAGATTTAGTTGTTTTTACGATAGTACAATACAAAAGATAAAACAGGTTGTCAGACTCATTTTCAGGTATTTAACAGTGTGATGTCTGTAGCCGGCTTGAGGTGAAAGAATGAGTGGTTTTTATGTCAGCATGATATTTCTGGGAATGCTTCTTATCATTGTTTCTCTTATATCGATTTTTCTTGATAAAAGAAAAGTATTTAATTCTATTAAAGGGTTTGAAGAAAAAAGGCAGGAACTTTCTGAGATCATTGGCGATGCAGAGCAGATGATTGATGAATTGAACCGTTTTTCCGACTATATTGTCACTCAGATGGATCTAAAAAATGAAGAATTAAACAGGAATTTACGAGATGCCGAAATGAGGGTCCATTCATTGAATGAAAGGATTAATACAGTTAATGCTTCGGCTGCTGTTGCTCATGAAGCTGAAGCAGCAGTAATTAGCACGGAAATTGATCTGATGGAAACGGAAATTGCTTATGCAGTGAACAGCACTTCAATGAACACAGGGGCGATTAACAGTTTGCCATTAAGCACTCCAGATGCGGCAAGTGTTGCATACAACAGAAGTGAAGCGCTCAAATCAACTGCTCCTGTCAAAAAAAGCGATAAAGTGATTCCGTTCAACAGCAGGTATTCAGAAGTACTAAGGCTCGCAGGTGAGGGCCTGGGAAGCCTTGATATTGCCAGAAAACTGCACATGGGAAAGGGAGAAGTTGAACTTATAATTGGTTTAAGAAAATGAGCGATAACAAGAACGTGAATAAAATGAGTCAGTTTCATATAAAAAGTATACTGCTTGGAATCGGTATAGGTATCATCATTACTGCCATTGCCAGTATGATTTACATTGCTGGAAGAGATCCGATGAATGAACTGACAAAAGAGGAAATAATCAGACAAGCTGAAAAATACGGAATGGTCAAATCCTTCTCAACAACAACTTCTGAGTAAATAGAACCAAACAGTATCAATATTCACGTACTGCGAGGAGCGAGTTGAGGTCGTCAATTCACCTACGTCAATTGCCTGATTGATGAAAGGTGAGCAAAAAGTTCGGTTTTGGGCAGACAATTGTTCGAATTCTAGGGTTAATTGTAAAAGTGAATGCAACCGCGAAGGAGTAAATGCAACGAGGAAGAAGTAAACGCAATGAGGATAAGGTAAATGCAATCTCAATGCGATTGAGTTTACAGGGTTATTGTACATTTTCTTGCGAAAATGTATAATAACCCTGTAAAACATCTGT
>JAEYRF010000021.1 GCA_023409615.1 Bacillota bacterium
GAGTATACATAACTTTTTTCGGAAAAGCTAATTGCAACTATGGTTTTGGAACATGATTGGAATATGTTACTGCAACGTGGAAATAGTTAACGCAACTAGGAGGTTGCATTTACTTTTTCATTTAAGGCAAGAAATTATTTTTCCCCAAAAAGTCTTGACACTATAAGCTTATGTTAGTATAATTAGTCTTGCTGATTCCTCAAAGCCTTATGAATGCGGTCGTGGCGGAACTGGCAGACGCGTACGTTTGAGGGGCGTATGGGAGACCGTGTGGGTTCAAGTCCCACCGACCGCACCAATGTTTATCCGCTTTGCGGCATAAACGACATCTGTTGATTTTTGCAAAAGCAAAAATCTTAAAACATCTTTCGAGAGAAAGGTGTTTTTTATTTTACATAATGAGACTTGAACCCTATAATTATATACTCTTGAGAAAATCCAGTTTTGTAAAATCCCGATCCATCTGCTGCCTTAGATACTTCTTTATGATAAGTTCCAGTTCTCCCAGAACCTCCTGTGATAAGTTGAAGCTGAATAATTCTTCCATCCTTGCATGGACGATATGCTGGATCGCCCTGGATGCACCCGGTGACAGCATAATTGATAATCGGTCCCAGGCAAGGCATTCCTCTGTGTCACATAAAAACCCGCATTTTTCAAAGCTGAAGGAATAAAACTTCTCCGCCTCCTGCCCACAGTTCATGCATTGTCTGACATGAGGCGAATATCCGGCCGTTACCAGCGTCCGCAACTCAAATATCCTGGATATAAGTTCAGGCTGTTTCTCCGTTTTAGCAAGCATATGTAAGGAGTTTAGAAGCAGTTGTAGCAGCTTCGGAGCAGGTGAATTTTCCTGTACAATTTCAAGCACAATGTCCATGAAATGAGCAGCATAGGTCAACTTCACCATATCATTCCGGATTTCGTAAAAAGGCTCGATAACATCACAGCTGTTAACCGTGAAAAGTTCCTTGCCGCTGTAGAGCACGTACTCTCCATAACACATTACTTGTGAAGCGGCGGCCAGCTTTGATTTAGGACGCTTGCCACCTCTGACTAATGCAGAAAGCTGACCGCGGTTTCGTGAAAATATTGTGATTATTTTGTCTGCCTCGCCAGTACTGACCTCTCTTATTACGATCCCCCTGGTTTTTAAAAAGCTCATGGAAACAATAACCGGCTGTTAAAAATATGACCGTTCAAGTATTCCCTGCACTTGTAGCTGCCTCTGCCTCTGCTTGATCAGTCTGTTCAACAGCCTTGTCCCTTTCCTCTATTTCTCTGTAAAACATATAGGATTCAAGATCTCCGGTTTCAATAAAAGCATTCCACGCGAACTCCTTAAACATTTGATGCAATCCCCCTTTATCTTTTGCACTCATACCCTCTGTCAATAGGTTACGCAAAAATGCCTTTTTACATACCAGTAATGTCTGCATCAAATGATTAATCCTGCTTAATTATGTCTCAATTATTACACAGTGCCTAATTATAACCAAGTGTTTTCAGCATGTTATTGCTGTTTCTCCAGTCCGGTTTTACCTTAACCCATAGCTTCAAAAACACTTTGACGCCAAGCAAATTTTCAATCTCTGAGCGTGATAGCGTTCCGATTTTTTTCAACATCTTCCCTTCTTTACCAATCAAAATGCCTTTGTGCGTTTCTCTTTCACAATATATATTGGCTTCGATATCTACCAGATCTTTCCCTTCACGTTCTTTGAAGGATATAATTTCAACACCTGTACCATGAGGCACCTCTTCAGCGATCAATTCCAGTATTTTTTCTCGTATCAGTTCAGCCGCAATCATCTTTTCCGGCTGGTCGGTAATCATATCCTCAGGGAAGTACTTCGGTCCCTCTGGCAAAACTTTTTCAATTTCTTTAATAATTATATCTGTTCCTTCGTTATTGAGGGCGGAAACCGGAATTACAGCTGCAAATTCCATTCCTTCAGAATACTTCTTAATCCGTTCGAATAATTGCTCCTTCCTGATCAGATCGATTTTATTCAGGATCAGGAATACAGGTGTGTGAACGTGTTTGAGCTGTTCCATAATATATATGTCACCTGCTCCCGGTTCGGCATCGGTCGCCTCTGCAAGGAATAGCACTATATCAACTTCATTCATTGTATCCTGTGCAATATTGACCATATATTCACCAAGCTTTGTTTTAGGCTTGTGTATGCCGGGAGTATCTATAAATATAATCTGGCTGTTCTCAGTATTGATAATAGTTTTAATAGTATTCCTGGTAGTTTGAGGCTTACTTGAAATAATCGATAATTTTTCACCGGCTAGTCTGTTAGAAAGCGTTGACTTTCCGACGTTTGGACGTCCTACAATAGAAACGAAACCTGATTTAAATGCCATAATATCTCCTCCTGAAATGGTGAGTTGTTGTAATAAATAGCGGTATTTGTCTATGTAAATATCTGGAACAACAGCAGAGTAACGGAAAATCCCAACACAGCACCGGCAATCAGCTCAATCAGTGTATGTATTTTTCCCTCAAGTCTGCTTTGTACTACAAGTAATGAAACAATTATAAATAAAACAGTTATACTTGCATTATTGGAATAAAGCGCAACAGCAGTTGTGGCTGAAAATGCGACAGCAGAATGGCCGCTTGGCATTCCTCCGCTGAAAGGTGTTCCTTTCCTGAAAAACGATTTTAGCAGCAAGACCGCCATCATTGTCAATATAATCGCAATGATGGAAACATGCATTGGAGCCTGCTTTATTCTGACGATTCCGATTTCAAGGCTGGTGCTGACCCTATCAAAGAAAATCATATATGCAGTTATCAGGGACAGCAATGCCGAAATGAAAACCGCTCCTGCGGCTGTGTCCTTGACAATCTTTGCCTTAGGATGATAAACATCAATCACTGTGTCAATAATGACCTCAACAGCTGTATTGAACAATTCACAAATAAGTACAATCGCAATCGTTATACAGATAATAACAAACTCAATTCTTGTGAGATCGTAAAAAAGAGAAAGCAACAATACTAATGCAGCAGCAGTCAGATGAATCTTCATGTTCCGTTCCGACCTTACGGTTGAAATGATGCCATTAAGAGCATTATTAAAGCTGTCAATCAGGTTTCTATTCTTCATTCTCTTTTCAACCCCAGCTTTTCAAGTGCTGATTCCTGTTTGGATATCATAACGGTTTCCTCATCTTTTTGCATATGATCATAACCTAAAAGGTGAAACAGACCATGCGCTGTCAGAAAGGCAAGCTCCCTTTCAAATGAATGGCCATAATCTTCCGACTGTTTCAAGGCAGTCTCCACAGAAATGATGATATCACCTAGCAAAAGCAAACCTTCATCCATATCTATATCGCCCTGATCTGAGAGGATTTCACCGTTTTTAATGTCGGCAATAGGAAATGATAGAACATCTGTAGACATATCAATTTCTCTATGCTGCTTATTGATCTGTCTGATGCTTTCATCGTCAGTCAGAAGAATGTTTATTTCACAGCCCCTACTAATGGTTTCATCCTTCAGACACTGCATGACAGTCTTTTTCAATAGTTGAAGCTGCTCATCCTTGAGCGTAACTACTGTCTGCTCATCTTCAATGAAAACTCTTGTTTCATCAACCTTTTTATACACTTTGTTTTTCATTTATAACCCTCTTCTCATCCAATGCCTCTCCCCCAAATGGTTCAACTTTATTTAGAAGCTCTTGTTCTGCGATAGCATCAATCAAAGGATCAACGCTGTCTGATTCATTTTCCTCACGGAGCCGTTTCATCTTTATTTCCGGGTATTCCTGGCGTTCGTGGAAATAGCCTCCGAATACACGCATAAATGCCTTTGCAATCATGTCCATATCCCTGAGCGTAAGATCGCAAAGATCTAATTGTCCATCGTCCAGCTTATCCTTAATAATCTTTCTGATCAGGCCTTCCATCTTTCCTTCAGTTTTTTCGACCATTGAACGAACCGCAGCTTCCACAGAATCAGCCAGCATGACAACGGCGGCCTCTTTTGTAGAGGGTCTCGGTCCGGGATAACGGTAATCCTCCTGCTTTACAAGGTCATTCTTATCGGTTTTCTTTGCTTTGTAATAAAAGTATGCTGCGAGAGTAGTACCATGGTGCTGGCTTATAATATTCCTGACAGCGAGAGGTATTTTGTACTTTTCTGCAATCTCAGCACCGTCACTTGTATGGGATGTGATCACCAATGTGCTGAGGTTTGGTGTCATCCGGTCATGAGGATTATCGGAGAGTTGGTTTTCCTTAAAGAAATTAGGTCTTTTCAGCTTTCCCACATCGTGATAGTAGGCTCCAACTCTTGCAAGCAGCGCGTTGCCTTCTATAGCCTCAGTTGCAACTTCAGCAAGATTTCCTACCATCAGACTGTGGTGATATGTCCCCGGCGCTTCCATAAGCAGTTTTTTGATGAGCGGCTGATTTGGGTTGGCTAACTCAAGCAGCTTCAATGGTGTAATTATTTTAAATGTACTCTCAAAGAACGGCAGTGCTCCTATTGTAAAAATCGTAGACAGCATGCCGTTGGTCGCTATCAATGCAGCACTGTTGGCCATCATGGAAACACTATTTTTATTAATCAGCCCTATACATGTAACTACGATCGCATTTAATACAGCAATTACAAGTCCTGATGCAGAAAGACGGCTTCTCTGATTTGCTCCATTAACAATAAAGGCTGCAACTGTTCCGCTGATCACAGCTGTAAACAAGAAAGATATGTTGCCATTTGTAATAAGTGTAATAGACAATGCAAGCAGTATATTTGTCACAATTCCGAGACGAAGATCCAGCAATATTGATACCAGCATAGGTGCTATAAGAATTGGTATAATAAGCGGATTAATAGGATTGAGGAACCATGCAGATATTAATGTTAATAAAATGACCACACACAACAAAACGAGTTCCTTAGTTCCAAGTACAATTTTTGTGCAGAAGTGATGGAGATACAATACAAGAATGAATGATAGAAGCAATGTGATGAAAAGAATACCGCCGGCAAATGCCAGGTCAGGTTTCCCCGTCTCAAGCAGGTTTAACCGTTTTAGTATCTCAAGCTTGTCCTCTGTCACTAAATCGCCAAAGCTTATGATTCTGGATCCTTCATTGATAATCTGCACTTTTTCCATTGCTGCATTATATGCTTCTTCCCTTTTCTCACTTGTCATTGTCTCATCAATAACACTGTTTGGCTTCAGCATAGCTTTTGCCATGAGGCTGCCGATATTTTTGAATTCTTGTGAAAGAGTGCTGTTTTGGTAAGAATTTTGAACATAATCAAGCTTTTCAGAAAGATTTTCTTTATTTACATCCTGCTTCATAATCGTACTTATAAGACTGATTGTAAGCTCCTCGAAAAGTACAAGTTCATCGTCGGATACACTTATGACTAAATACTTGGTCTGTTCTTTAGACAATGGGATTCCCATATCTCTGATTTTCAGTTCAAAAAATTCAACAGCCTTCAATTGCTCCTGCTCAAGAAGCTGTTCATAATTGACATCCTTCTTGGCTACGCCAAGTTCCTGCATGTTTCTCTCCACGCTCTGTCTGGCGCTTTTTACCTCATTGGTGAAGTCATTGGCTAAATTGATAATGTCTATGGGCACATTCTCCAGCCTTGTCATTACCGGCGTAACATTATTTGCAGCATCTTCAGCCATTTTTTCTGTCAAAAGCAAGTTCTCAATATCTCTTGGTGCTGATATATCATAGGGCGATCTTTCTCCGACAACAAGCTTAAACTTCTTTGGAACAGCTCCATTTTCAATAATCACAACTGCGATCATGATTGTTACGACAGCAATCAGTATCTTCTGAAAGGTCTTATTTTTAAAGTAACTTTTAATATTCCTGCGTTTTTGCTTTTTTTCACCGGTATTCAAAGTTACGACCCCCTATCTGTATCTAGGACATTTATTTATTCTGATCACATTTTTCATATGCTTTTATGATTCTTTGCACCAATGAATGCCTGACAACATCCTTTTCGCTCAAATAAATAAATTCAAGCCCTTCGACGTTTTTCAGGATACTTGTAACTTCCTTCAGCCCGGACTTTTTGTCTCCCGGGAGGTCAATCTGGGTGATGTCACCTGTCACAACAGCTCTTGATCCGAAACCAATACGTGTCAGAAACATCTTCATTTGCTCCGGTGTCGTATTCTGAGCCTCATCCAATATTATGAAGGAATCATCAATCGTACGACCCCTCATATATGCCAGTGGTGCAATCTCAATCATGCCTTTTTCAAGATACTTCTGGTAGGTTTCAACGCCCATTATCTCAAAGAGTGCGTCATAAAGCGGTCTAAGATAGGGATCCACTTTGTTTTGCAAATCTCCGGGCAGGAATCCCAGTTTCTCACCGGCCTCAACTGCCGGGCGGGTTAGAATTATCCTGTTGACTTGCTTGTCCCTAAATGCAGATACAGCCATGGCAACTGCAAGAAATGTCTTTCCGGTGCCGGCCGGTCCAATGCCAAATGTAATTGTGTTGTCTCTGATAGCTTTGACATACTGCATCTGGCCATGTGTCTTTGATTTGATCTGTTTTCCCTTTGCAGTCAGGCAAATACAATCTCCAGGATATTCCTTCAATTTATCAATCTGACCTTCGGCTGCAAGATTCACAAGGTAATTAACATTCTGCTTAGTTATGGGTTCATCTATGGCAGATATGGAATTAAGCCGTTCAATAACCAAAGCAGCCTTGTCAATATTTTCTCTTTCACCTGTAATTTTAATTTCCGTATCCCGTGAAAGTAATTTTACACCTAAGCCATCCTCGATAATCTTTGCGTTCTCATCAAAATGTCCGAATAAACTAATCACATGTTCTATCTTCTCAAACTCAATAGTCTTTTCAAAATTGTCCAATCAATTTCCTCCAATCTGTTTGGACGTACCAATATCTTCAATACATTCTATCGTAACCCTGGCAATGATTGCTCCTTTTTCATCACTTAAAAAGGTCACATTCTTCTTAACTATTTCAACATCTTCAGGAACTTTTGCAATCGCTCTTTTATATGCTGATTGCGCAGCAACGTTTTTTGCGGTCTGCTCGCTGATGACCGCATCGACCAGCTTCTCTTCCACATATCTCACCGTCACCCATTCTATCGGGAAAACCATATCTTCTCCAATGGATAGCTTTTTCCTTATTTCACTGACAGAATAGGTTTTAAACTTGTTCTTCCTATGTAATATATCCAATTTCCATGAAAACAATAGTAATGCATTATCATTAATGATTTTGCCTGTCTTAAGTCTTTCAATTTGCGACGTAATTACCGGTGCCTCTTCCTCATACCAGGTTCTTGCTAACACCGTTCCCATGGCGTGTACAAGCTTGAAACCGGTATTTTCACCTTTCATAGGTATACTTCCTGATATTAACACCTGCCCGCGTTGAACTGTGTCCCCAACTCCAACTTCTTCAATACCCTCTGTTGCTATCACCTGCTTAATAATCCCATCCTTTAACGCTACTACATTACTTGGGATATGTCTTGGAATTACCACAGGAACTTCTTTTCTTTCCCGTACATCCACCTTAACCTTTGTACCTTTGACAGTGATACTGATCCATGCCAGTTTTTCCATATCGAGCATCATGCCCGATACAGCACTATCCGTATCGACACGGTATTTCAGCATACCTGTCTTGACACCGTTACTAGCCAGCGCGTCCTCCAGTTCAGCACTCCGAAGCTTTTTATTACCCGTAATCTCAACACTCCAGATAAATGAACTTAACACCATTATCAAGGCAACAAATAAAGCTGCTCCTGCAAGAAAGGCCTTCCTTCTGCGGTACTTATTGATGACAAACGGCAGGCCAACCTTCTTTAACAGCTTTACCCTGCATTTTGCTTTTCTGGCTATAGTTCTGATGAGTTTGAAGCCTTTGATGCTTATCCTCATCGTCCTGATTCGCTCACCCTGCACCCTGATATCCCATAAATGTATCTGCCTGCGTGTGCAGATGTTGATGAATTTTTCTGTAAAAAAACCCTCGACTATTATAATAACATATCCACGTATATAATTCCATAATCCAAGCAACAACAAGAGAGTCACCTCGCATTCGGAAATTCGATTGATTCTATGATACCGGATATGATGATATCCTCAGAAGTAATTTCTCTTATAATCAGGTCAGAACCTGTTATTTTTACAATTCCAGATCCGCTGCTTACTCTGACTCTTTGACATCCAAATTCCATGATACCTTTATGGTTCTGTATCATTACATCCCCGTTTCCGACCATGGTTAATCTGAGGGTATTCAGAACTAATTCCTTCGGTAGTTCAAGCATCTCCGAGAACTTTTCCCGTATTCCCTTCTTATTCGTGGTTTCTTCTTTTTTCTTTTTAGGTCTGCTATATTCCTTAATCTTTTTCCTGGAGTTATTCTTCGCCATCATACATGTCCCCGGTCCTTTGAGATGGTAACAGTTCAAGCGGATCACCAAAATAATACCCTTTTTCAACGGCTCCTTTTATAATGCTCTCCAAAGCCTGGGCGTTATCTTTTGACACAGCATGTAGAAGTAATACAGCACCGTTGTGAAGATTTCTCATTACGATATCATATGCATACTGAGATCCCCTGATTTTGTCGCGATACCAATCATCATATGCAAAGCTCCAGAAAAGATTGCAATATCCCAGATTCTGAGTCAATGCCAATGTCCTTTCACTGTATTCGCCTTTGGGAGGACGCAGAAAAGGCATGTTTTCGTTAAACTTCTCCTTAAAGGCCCGCTCCAACCCAAGTACTTCCTCTTCTAACCTGCTATCATCCATCTCAGGTAAACTTGGGTGGTGGATAGTATGATTCCCCACAATGTGTCCTTCTTCAACCATTCGGCGTACTAGATCCTGATGTCCGTTCAGATACGGTCCGGTAATGAAAAACACAGCTTTAACATCATTTTCCTTTAAAACATCCAGAATCATTGGGGTATAGCCATTTTCATACCCCTCATCAAACGTAAGATAAAGAACGCTTTTAGTTGTATCTCCAAGATATACACCGCCGTATTTATCCATAAGCTTAGGCGCCCCGGGATCAGCTCCGGGTGTCTCATGATTGCTTCTTCTGGATATACCCCACCTTAGCAGATTATTTGTATAAGCAACTATGGATGCAGCACCGCCTTCCGACAGTTTACCACTGATTTCATCAGAAAGATCCATGTCAGAAAATTTACTGGAATACACGCCACCCAGATCACTCAGTTCAGTATTAAATGGTAATGTTCTTGAACAGCCAGACAGTACTGCAGATAAAAAAAATACTGCGGTAAAAAGAGTATAAATTTTTGAGAGTCTCTTATGAGGTGCATTTTTTTTCATACAGCTGCCCTCCATGAAATAACACAAAGCGTCAAGGCCATACATGCCTACTCTATATTTGTATTATAGAGGGGAAAAAATATACCGATTTCTTTACTCAAGTGTAGTTAGAAGGTCTGTTTTGATTGTGGTCCCGTCATCGACAAATTTATTAATCACAATTTCATCTGCCTTTTTTATGGTTACATTCAGCAAATCCTCTTTCAGCATTTCAACCACTCCACCAATCAGTGTGAGTGAATGTTCAAGATCATCAGGATCGGCAATGGCCTTTATGGTGAAAGGAGATTTGTACTGTCTTCCGTTGATCATCACATATTGTCCGGCTTCTCTTATTTCAGTCATCGCTACAATTCTCTCATCATTAACTGAAATAGCCTGTGCACCGGATGCTCTTAATTCGTTTACGATATTCAGGATATCATAATCCATAACATGGATAGAGGCATAGTCATCCAGCGTGACAATAATACCCGCACCCTTGACTGTCTCAAGCCCGGCAAATATCCTTGCCTTTTTTAAACTGTTCTGGATTTGCTGAGAAGCTTCACTGTCACCAGCCTTAACCTTAGCGTAAGTCTGGTTTTCATCCTCCAGTTCAGCAAGTCTTTCCTGCAGAGAATTTTTTTGGTTCTGCATAGTAATTAACTCATTCTTCAATTCGTCCAGTCTCATGTTCTCATAACTGGCCATACTCTGGTTATAGTTCACACTTTTATATTGCAGCGCCAACATTACTCCTAAAATAATACATACCACCATTAGTGCGATATTTCTGGTAATCTTCATTTCTCTACGACCTCCAGTCCTGATATATACCGGTCCAGCTTGTCTGCACTGCTGAACTTGGGCAGGACAATTTCTTTTGATTTTGAAATCTCAACTCGTATATTAAACTCTGTCATATTTACAATCCTGCTGCTTGAACTGATATGTTCATACAACTCATCAGGGTCACCGATTGCTTCGATTATATATGGTACCGGATGACGGTTTCCATTGATCAAGATCGTCGGTCCCGCGCATACCTGCTCACTCATTGGAACAACACGTTCCCCGTTTACTGCTATTGCTTGAGCTCCTGCCTTCTTCAGATCATTTAATATGACTTTGATATCTTGATCATGTATGATAAGCAGACTTAAAGGCATATCAGGCTGACGGGCAGGTGCATCATCAAGTCTTATTGTTATACCGGGTCCTTTAACGCCTACTATACCTGTGTGCAGCTTGATAGACTCCCATTGTTTCTCTAATTGATCATCATTTTGCTGTGATACATATTCCCATATAATCTCGTTTTTCATTACGATATTCTCATCAATGGTTTTCTTCAGTTCCGCTGTTTCCTCCTGCACCTTTGCCAGTTGTGCCTTTAGCGTCTCAACGCTATATTTGTTGGAAACAGCTGCTTTCTTAACTGTCATTGTGTTTTTGAACTGTACGGCTATTACAATTCCGAATATCATGAAAACGACAAACATAATAATTCTGTTTCCGTTTTTTTTCATAGCTTCTCCAACTCGAAATAATAAGTCTATTATAACATTCTATTGCATACCTCAATTCTACTTTTAATAGACTGTAATTTCAAGTAGATAAGCTGAATTATGTTTTTAGTGCACTTCCTATGAATTATTTAATAATATATTTTTCAACTGCGACTTATCTCCCTTACCTTTCGCACATAAATATTCGTTAATTCCTCTGCAAATTCTGCGTCGACACCTTCGCTGATAACACTGCATACAGGCTTCTCTGCATCAGGCAACACAAGCACCCATCCTTTATCCTGATAAACCTTAACGCCCTCCAGTGTTTCGAGCTTTGCTCCCGAATGCTCCTGGATCAGTCGTCGAATCACTTTCCCTTTAGCATTCCAGCCGCAATCTACCTCTTGCCTGTGCATATGGATTTCAGGGAGCATATCGACAAGCTTGGATAAGCTGATATTATTCACCGACATATAATCGAGTAACCTGACAAGCCCTGCAACTGAATCAAAATTCAATGTGAACTGTTCCAACAGATCCTCCTTCGCATCACGTTCAAGAAGCTTCCCCATAATATCACGCTGAGAGTTTTTTGTCCTGATAACTCTCCCTTGATATTCTTCTGCCAGCTGCTCTACAGCCTGACTTGCCGAAAAAGGCACTACAACTGTTCTCCCTTGAATTTTTCGAAACAGGATCAGAGAGATCAATGCAATGAACATATCCTCAGTAATAAGTCTGCCTTTGTCATCTACAAGCATCATTTTTTCACAGGATTCTTCGATTGAAACACCAAGATCAAACCTGCCATTTCGTACACGACTGCAAAAATGTGCTACATCATTCATCTGATCTGTTCCATCCAAATTAATAGAAATTGAATCTACAGTACATCCCACTTCATTTAGTAGATTTTTTATAACGCCTGTAATACAATCAGAACTTGAATTCAATGCAATTCTGTACTCCAGATGGTCAGACTGAACTCCCTGTAGAATACTCTTTAAATAAAATTCTTCAAATCCTTGAACCTCTGTCACATTTTTCAGGCAGTCTCCCTCGCACCTGTGAAAATCATCTCTTGCAAATACATTTTCTATTTTCCTTTCAACGTTTCTATTGATATTGCTTCCCGTTTTATCCAGGAAGTCAATAAATATCTTTTGTTTATTCTGTGGGCATGCACTAATATGAACCCCGCCGTCTAGTTTGTAAAGACGAACTGCCGAACGGAAAGCCGGCAGTAATTGCCTTTTGAAATCGCTTACATAGACACCCGATGAGAGCATACCTGAAACCATTGCACTCTTTATCATTACAGCAGCATCAGAATCGTCACAGCTTATCCCAAGTCCGCCTTTGTTTGCACTTATCGAGCCATAAGAGGCCCCAAGTTTTGCTGCAAATTCCGGGGTGATATCAGTATTGACTTCACCTGATACTCCCCTGTTCCCGAATATTTGTCTCCCTGCTTTAGAACCCCAGACAATGTTGAAATCCACCTGTGCACACTGCTCTACATATTTATCAGGCCATATTTTCACAGCCGGCTTAATGACGACACGCTCACCTATCAGCGAATGTTCTCCAACAATCGATTGTTCAAATGCACACACATCCTGCTTCAGCTGGACATGATCACATATAACACTGCCTCGCAATTGTACATTTCTACTGAGTGTGCTGTTTTTCCAGATCACACTTTTCTTGATTCCGCAATTTTCCGATATGATGTTATGATCACCAATAACAGAGTAACTCCCAATCTGTGCGCCTTGACGTATATGGCATTGTGAGCCGATGATACAAGGAGAACTCAATGATGCATCTTCTTCTATGATCGTTCCTTCACCTATCCAGATACCCTTGCTAAACTCACGGCCTGGAATATTCACACGGACCTTGCCGTCCAGAATATCTGCATGAGCTTGAGTATAAGCGCAGACATCTCCTATGTCACACCAGTATTCCTCCGTAATGTACCCAAACATCCTCTTTTTTTCTTTTAGTAATATCGGGAATAGATCACGACTGAAGTCAAAAACCGTATCTGGTTTTATATAGCTAAATATTTCAGGTGACAGAATATAGATACCCGTATTGACTGTATCGCTAAAAACTTCACCCCAGCATGGCTTCTCCAGAAAACGGATGATCCTGCCTTCCTGATCGGTTACGACTACACCGTACTCCAGAGGAATATCGACTCTTTTTAGAATTAAAGTTGCCATTGCATCTTTCTGTCTATGAAAATGAATGGCTTTCCTAAGATCAATATCTGTGAGCGCATCTCCGCTTATAACCAAAAAAGGTTCATCCAGAAAATCTTCGGCATTTTTTACACTCCCGGCAGTACCCAATGGCTTTTGTTCAATATAGTACCGCATTTTAATACCGAATGCATCTCCATCACCAAAGTATTCACTGATTAAATCAGGCATATATTGGAGTGTTGCAGCCATATTAATAATATCATTTCTTTTCAGAAGCTCCGTGATATGCTCAATTACAGGCTTGTTTGCAACAGTAACCATAGGCTTTGGTTTGCTGCATGTAAGAGGCCTGAGTCTGGTACCCTCACCACCGGCCATAATTACAGCTTTCATTCATCTCATCCCTTCATTACTTTTTCAGATATTTTTTATTCCAATCATAATTTCTGTTGACTCGTCACAAATAATTCAAGATTCCAGATAATGGCTGTGAATTTTCCTGCAAAAGAATGTATATGCTAGATAAGCAGAAAAAATATGATTTAAAGTTAAGCTGTTAAAATTAACTGAGATACCATAATATCTTGGTTAGATAAAGGAAATAAAATTGCAGAAGACGAGACTAACTATATGAAGTCAAGCGTTTAGAAGTAAAAAACTTAAGTTTTTTAGATTGAGAATGAACCTTGAAAACTGCATGACGAAATAAGCATCGGAATGATGCCAGGCAACGGAGCTATTAAAATAGTGCTAAACTGCCTGCGCTACAAAGCGTTGATTGTTCTTAAGCAAGTAAAAAAGCACTCGGACCAACTTCTTAGCAGTGTGGCTTAAAGCGACAAAGAAGTGCTTGCCCTCACTAACTTTCTTATCTCTGTAAGATCTGAAAGCAGTATCACGCATACAAACAAGCCTAACAGCGTTTAAAATTGCCCAGCGTAGATACTTTGAACCTCGTTTCACCATTGTGGCATGGGATGCAGTGAAATTGCCAGATTGGTATGTAGATGGTTCGAGTCCTGCGAAAGCAAGAAGCTTTGCCGGCGACTCAAACAATTCCACATCACCAATCTCAGCAAGTATAATGGCAGCGAGGGTATAAGAAATTCCCGGGACGCTCATGATCGGAGAGTCAATCTCCAGCATAACTTGCTTGATTTGCTTATCAAGAAGATCGATTTGATCCTGGAGAAATAGAATCGTTCTTATGACCTGCTGAAGTTCGAATCCAAGGGCCGGGCTGTTGCTGCCAATGGAGTTACGGGCAAGTTCACGGATTTCAACAGCTTTGTCCCTTTGATAACGTCCGCGGGAATTACTCGACAATAGGTTCACAAGGCGGGTGAGATGACAGTTGGCGATCGCCCCGGTATTTGGCAGTTCGAGTAGAGTAAGTAGCATGGACTTTTGAGTAGTGGCCCAAACGATAGCATGAAGTTCAGGGAATACAATATCGATGATTCTGGCGTAAGAGACTTTGAACCTTGATCTCTCCTGAACCAGACGAAAACGATGTCTGGTAAGTGCTTTCAACTCTTGAATATGGTATGATACTGGAGTGTAGGGCTTGATGTCCTCCGTAATCAGCATCATCGTGATAAACCGAGCATCGGACTTGTCCGTTTTAGTCTTTCTAAGGCTTTGACCTTTTCTGAAAAGATTAGTGCTCAGTGGGTTGAGAACCACAGGATTGAGATTCTTAGCGAGAAGAAAATCAATCAGATTGTTGCTGTAGTGACCGGTGGCTTCAAGCCCTATCCTCATATTTAGGGGAGAAGGGTTCGATTCAAAGGACAAGATAGTCTCGTAGAGTTCCCGGAACCCAGCCATTGAATTTGAGATTGTGAAGGCATTTCGCAGCACTTCGCCGTCGGAATTGGTGATAAAACAATCGTGTTTGTCTTTAGCAACATCGATACCTACGTAGATCATAACGGGTCTCCTTCCAAGTTATTAAGACGCCATGTTTCCACAGACGTGTTTGCTAAATGTAGCCTTGTTCAATATAAAACGTCATGCGTTATCTAACTAATCAACAAATAAGCAAACGGCTGTGGTTAGAGCCTCAAGAAAATAGTCTAAGCTATAGGTGTAATAACTAATCCACAGCGTCTGTGAACATTATAGTCTATCATTAGAAAATGAGGTAGAAAGGAAGACGTATAATGCAACTACATTATACAAGGTGTA
>JAEYRF010000051.1 GCA_023409615.1 Bacillota bacterium
CTTATAGACCCATACTAGTGGTCGAAGTGGCGGGATTCGCTCCGCAATCAAAGATTGCTATCACGCCTGTCAGGAAAACGCTTGATTCACGCGCGTTTTGAGGCAAAGCCTCGACCTGCCGTTCGAATCCCTTGGTAAAGCAAAAACTCTATTCACCAAAAATGGTAAATAGAGTTTTAGTGGTCGAAGTGGCGGGATTCGAACCCACGGCCTCTTGGTCCCGAACCAAGCGCGCTACCATCTGCGCTACACCCCGTTAAACATGGAAAATTTGCGCCTTTTTATTCTAACACCAAAAGTATATGAATGCAATGGGAAAAAATATTGATTGTGTAGATTTCATTGTCCTAAATTGCATAAAGATCGGAGAACTCAATCATTATCCGCTGCACATAGTCCTGCCCGGTAAATTGTTTAGGACGGACCGGGATATCTTCATCAATAATTCTAATAGGGAGTTCAATTGTGAATTCTGTTTCTTTACCATATTCGCTGGTCACCATTATCCTGCCTCCATGTAATTCTACCAAGCTTCTAACCAGTGAAAGACCGATGCCGCTGCCATCATAATTTCTCGAAAGAGAGCTGTCAACCTGCCTGAATCTATCAAAAATGACATGCAGCTTTTCTTGCGGGATACCAATGCCGGTATCCTTTACGTTTATTATCACATTATCGCTGATTCTTTTAATATTTACCGATATTCTGCCCCCGGCTTTTGAAAACTTTACGGCGTTGGACAACAGATTAAGCAAAATTTTTTCAATCTTGTCAGCATCCACCGCCATAATTATTTCCTCTACATCTGTATCAAAAATAAGCTCAAGGCCTTTGTGCTTTATATAATCTGCCACGGA
Source organism: Bacillota bacterium (assembly GCA_023409615.1). GTDB lineage: Bacteria > Bacillota > Clostridia > Acetivibrionales > DTU013 > JAEYRF01. The sequence continues at coordinate 858 of JAEYRF010000051.1, forward strand.
CAACGTAATGTCCTCCACTAACTTAACAATGTTATCATTATGCAGGTTTATTTCAAAAAAGCCTGATTCAATCTTTGTCACATCAATCAAATTGTTAGTAAGCCTAAGTAGTCTATAACAGTTTTGTTTCATTACTTTGAGGTGCCGCTCTGTCTTTTTATCAGCTATTATGGATTTTGTTGAAGTGTTTTTCAGCTCTATTAGTTGTAGGGTTCCGAGCATTATATTTATCGGAGTCCTGAATTCATGTGATATATTTGAGAAAAATTCGCTTTTCATCTGATCATATTCCATAACTTTCTGAATGAGCAGCTTGTTTTCAATAGCAACCTGAGCTATTTGTGATAGCTCATTGCCAAGTACAAGGCAGGAAATGGCCAGATTATTGTGCCTGCTGACTCCGTCATCGGTAACTCCCTGCTCGCCGCAGCTGAAGAAACCAACCAGGGGTTTTCCGCCTAACATATCTGCCATGCGAGCAATTTCATGCTTATATATGTCGCCGGTAAATCTGGGGCGCAACGCACAGCAGTATACAAAACAAACGGCTACATCTGAGATTCCTCCCATTATAACTGCCTTACGCAATGCGTCTGTTCCTGCGTCAAGCATTCTTTCGTTATCAATATCCATCAGTGTTAGGACTGTTCCCGGTTTGATTCTGCTTTTCATCTCGATTCCTCCACGCGGTGTCGATTCTATGGAGAAGGAAATGCTGTATTGACCCATTGGGTCCGAAATGCCTAATATGACGCCTTTGTTATTGAGTAATTCGCGCAGGGATTCTTCAGAAATTTTGAGCAAACCGCTCAGGGCTTTCTCGGCCGGTATGCCGTCAAGTGTCAATAATTCGTAACCTTCAGAAGAGGTTACTACTGTTTTTAGGTCAGTAGGAATAAACCCGTGAGTCAACGATATGCCAAATTGAAGTTCTGTCTCAAAAACCACCAGAAGTATGCTGTCCCTGAAAACCTCTAAATCATGAAGCACATAATTGATTTCGAGCTGGGTGCCGTCGACGGAGGCGCCGCCGAAAATTGGATATGTCCCAAAAGATTTGGCTTTTAGCGCTTCGAGAATCTCATAACTGTTTGAGATGCTTGTCTTTGTATTTCCTGGTGTGAAAAGCATTATAAAAATGCTCTTGCCATCCCGAGTAATATTTCTGGAAAATTCACCAATGTTATGGAAGAAGGGACTCACTTCGGGAGATTCCACGGTCATGTTCAAAGAAGCCTGCCAATTTTCTGACACGTTTGTTCCAATACCGCAATGTACCTTTAAATAAGGAGAAGCCAAAGCGACGACAGTGACTGTATCTTTGCAGCAAACATCACAAATCTCTCCGGCAGTTGACGTCCCTATGACAGGGGCTTTGCCCACTATGAACTTGATGCCTTGAAGTACTTCCTGAAGGTCATATTTTACAGATGTATATACCAATATTACCGAAATTTCATATATATGTATTGATTCAATAGCTTGTTTTGCCGCATTCATTCCAGTTTCGAAGGATGATATGCCACTGGCTGTCCCATAACCGGTTTCTATCTTGGAATAAATATCTTGCTCCATAATTACCTCCAATCCAACATTAGCAGAAATCCAGAAATTTTGTCAGATTAATAATTCCAGAGGGGCGGTACATGTTAATATATACATGTTTTAACTAACAACATTATCTTTATATTACTATTTTTATAAAAAATATCAATAACAATAACATCGGTTTTGGAACCTCTATTTTACTTTTCTCGTCATTATTTTCGTATTGTATGATACAATAATATAAGGCTTACTCGAAAATGTGAATGGCTGGGATGTTGAATAAAAATGCAATTCTTAAAAAATAAAAACTCTGGAGCAATGGCCCTCATTTTGGAGGGTATTGTCTTTACAATGATTTTCAACTTATATAACCCGTTCATTCAGATGTTTGCAAAAAGGATGGGCGGTAATGATATGCATACAGCTCTGCTTAATGCTGTGCCGCCGCTTGTAGCCGTATTTGCTCTCGTTCCCTGTGGTATTTTGATTGAGCGGATTAACAAAAAAAAGCAGACTGTTATGGTTTTGCTTTCCATTGTCAGTATATTTTATGCGGCCATCGCATTTGTGCCTGCAATCCCGCATGAGGGAAAGGTGCTGGTATTTGTAATACTGATTGGGCTGATGAATTGGCCGGGGGCTTTATATCTCACTACATGGCAATCCTATTTTGCCGACAATTTCAGAGGCTCTTATGCAAACAGGGTTTATACCATCAGAAGCAGGTTCAGTACACTCTTTGGACTACTGACTGTACTAATTACGGGGATTTTACTGACAAGTATTCCAAAGTCCGATGCGGAACGACTTTTCGTGTACCAGATTTTTTATGGTGTTTGTTTTGCACTTACACTGGTGCAGATATACTTATTCTCACGCGTGAAAGGTCAGAAACGGTACCATTCCGGAACTATAGATAGCAAAAATGCCGTTGTGAAGCCCTCGCGGCTATTTGACAGGGAAACCTTTGCTGACATGTTCAAGAATAGGAAGTTCATAATATTTTGCATTTGTGGTTTAGTCTTTCACTTTTCGTGGCAAATGGCGTGGCCTTTGTTTTTCATCTATAATACTGACTACGCTCTTCTCAATGAATTGCAGCTTGGTTTTCTAAACGTTGCATCGGGTACAGCCACATTTCTTTCGCTCTCTGTGTGGAACAGGCTGATTGAAAAAAAGGGGAGCAGGCTGGCGCTTGTTTTTGGCGCTATCGGGCTGTCAATGTCTCCTATGCTATATACGATGCTTTTGAGTTTTCCGGTATTGATAATGATCAATATTGTCACGGGAGTGGCTCTTGCGGGCTTTAATCTATCACTGTTTTTATCTCTTTTAGATACGCTGCCGAGAGAAAAGAAAACTGTGTACATTTCTGTGTTTAATACGATTATCAGTATAACAGGATTTTTAGCGCCTCTGACCGGCCTGTGTATATTCAACAGGACTAGTATTTTTCTGACAATGGGTATTGCAGGCGCTTTGAGGCTTGTCGGCAGCCTCCTGTATTTCATCCAATGGCGCAGGAGTAAAGGAGTAGTTGCGCAGGAGTAAAGTAAGAATAGAGTATGAGTAAAACAACTGAAATGAGGTAGTAATATGGAAAGACCTGTAATTGGAATACCACTGGGCGACCCGGCAGGGATCGGACCTGAAATCGTCTTAAAAGCACTGACTGATAAAAGCCTTTATGAAATTTGCAGACCACTGGTAATAGGGTGTCTTGATGTACTGCAGCAAATAGAACAAATTGTTGGGACGGGTTGTGCCTTCAAGGTTGTAAAGGATCCTGCAGATGGGCTGTACAATCCCGGAACAGTGGACATGATTGATCTGGCTAACGTGGATATTGGTAAACTGCATTTTGGTGTTGTCCAAGAAGCGTCTGGCAGAGCAGCTTATGAATATATAGCCCGTGCATCTCAGCTTGCTATGCCGGGAAAGCTGGCTGCCATAGCTACGACTCCAATTAATAAGGAAGCGATCAGGGCAGCGGGAGTAGGACAGACCGGGCACACGGAGATACTGGCTGAGTTAACCGGCACGAATGATCCGCTGACTATGTTCCAGGTTCGCACTCTGAGGGTATTCTTCCTGTCCAGACATGTATCTCTGAGGAAAGCCTGCGATATGGTCACGAAGGAACGGCTGTCGGACTATATTGGGAGGTGCTGCAATGCGTTGGAAATGCTGGGACTTCATGATTCTATACTTGCAGTGGCGGGATTGAACCCTCATAATGGAGAGCATGGGATGTTTGGAGACGATGAGGGCAGACAGATCGAACCTGCGATCTATGAAGCGGCAGCTAAGGGGATTCGGGTTGTGGGGCCTGTCCCGGCTGATTCTGTGTTCCATCAGGCGTTGCACGGAAAATACGGCGCGGTTTTGTCGCTGTATCATGATCAGGGCCATATAGCCACTAAAACGCTTGACTTTGAGAAGACTATTTCACTGACAATCGGGATGCCGTTTCTGCGGACTTCTGTTGACCACGGTACAGCCTTTGACATTGCAGGTAAAGGTATCGCAGGGGCTGTAAGTATGGTGGAAGCCATCAGGCTGGCGGCACTTTATGCGCCGGGATACAAGGCGGTATAACGCAGCATGCATCAGAATATAAACCGGTATGCATCGCAATTGTTTCTGTGTTTCTTGCTAAACTTGATAGATTTGGGTATATTATGGAGAGATAAAATTTTACTTTTTGGAGGGTACAGTGCCGGTTACAATTAGAGATGACATATTTCAAAGTGTTGAGAAACCTGCCAGGTATACAGGCGGTGAGTTGAACAGTGTAACTAAGGATCCGTCAGAGGTGGACATCAGGTTTGCGTTCTGTTTTCCCGATACCTATGAAGTGGGAATGTCCCATCTGGGTATGCGTATTCTTTACGGTTTACTCAATGAGCGTAATGATACATACTGTGAAAGGGTTTTTGCGCCATGGACTGATATGGAAGCAAAAATGCGTGAAAATAATATTCCGCTGTTCTCGCTTGAAACCCGTGAACCTGTTGGAAATTTTGACTTTGTCGGCTTTACGCTGCAATATGAGATGAGCTACACCAATATTCTGAATATGCTGGATCTGGCCCGGATACCGCTGCTTAGGACTGACAGGAAAGATGACGATCCCCTGGTGTGTGCCGGTGGCCCGTGCGCATACAATGCTGAGCCGCTTGCCGACTTTGTAGATTTTTTCATGATGGGTGAAGGGGAAGAGATCATCAATGAGGTTATGGATGAATATGCCCGCTGCAAAAAGGAAAGTGTGTCGCGTGAAGCGTTTTTGAATAAAATAGTTGGTATAGAAGGAATTTATGTACCCGGATTTTATGATGTATCCTATCACAAAGATGGGACGATAAATGCTGTTGAACCTTTGAAAAAAGAATATCCGGCGAAGATAAGAAAGCGTATCATCAAGGATATGGATACTATATATTATCCAGAAAAAATTGTAGTTCCCTATCTTTCGATAATCCATGACAGAATCATGCTGGAGTTGTTCAGGGGCTGTACAAGGGGCTGCAGGTTCTGCCAGGCAGGATTTATTTACAGACCTGTACGGGAGAGGACGCCTGCCAGACTTAAAGAGATGGCACAGAGGCTGCAGGATAGCACCGGCTATGAAGAGATATCACTGACATCTCTGAGTACCAGCGATTACTCCGGGCTTCCGCAGCTGACCTCAGAGCTGATTGAGGAAATGGAACCCAGAAAGGTCAATCTGGCGCTGCCTTCTCTTAGAATTGATTCTTTTTCACTGGATTTGATGGAGAAGGCTCAAAAGGTGAGAAAAAGCGGTCTGACATTTGCGCCGGAGGCCGGTACCC
>JAEYRF010000064.1 GCA_023409615.1 Bacillota bacterium
ACCAACCTCAGTTGCTACGTATTTGCCTGCTTTCATGGCATCTATGGCTACATTGACATGGTCTGCCCAAGAAGTAGATACAATTACAGCCTCAACTTCATCATAGCCCAACACTTCCCTGTAATTGGCTGTAGAAAACGGAGTGTTCCCGGTAGCTGATTCCACCTCTTTTACCGCATTCATCCGTCTGTCCTCATATGTATCTGAAACTGCAGTAACGGTAATATCTTTCATGCTCAATATGGCTGTAAGCAATCCGCTACCTCGACCGCCAAGACCGATTATGCCTAATTTCAGCTTTTTACTCATGCTATTTCCTCCTTAAAATCGCAATATGGGATACGGCCATACATGCCGTCCAAAAATTCGAATCAGATTGTACTATTAACGGGGATATGTAGGGGTATTTTTTCAATATACAGTAGTTGTATCGGTATATTTCTCTAAATCCACAATCTTTCCCGTGAGCCTGGATTCCTCGGCTGCGAAGGCCATCAGGTGGCTCTGTACGGATTTGGCCGCAGATGTTAGGCCTTCCGCAGCTCCGTCCAACTGAACCAGCCGTACAAAGTCTCCCATAATTCCGGTGTCGCCGCCGCCATGTCCTTCTCTGTCGCTCTTCTCATTTAAGGAAATGACTTCTTTTTTACCGGTTAAGAAGTCCACAATCTCCAGCTCGTTATTCTCCATGTGTCCCTTGATTTCTCCCTTGGTTCCCATCAGCTTCATTGTCCTGCCGACTTCATTTGTAAAGGCACACATAGTGAAGGCAACGGTTACCTCATTTGCGAACTCCAGATTAACAACTTGATGATCGACAACGTTATTGTCACAGCGGTAGACGCATCTTCCATAAGGCCCTTCCTTCAGCGCTTTTATTCTCCCGTCGTAGCTTGTATCCACACTGATAGCCGATGTAGGCCAACCTGTGTTTTCAGTCAGATATATCCTTGATACATGATAGGGGCATTCAGCCTCTGCGGGACATCCGTCAAGGCATCTCTCAGGAGCCCCTTGGGGAGCGTTTTCAGCCTTGAAGTGGGTGAGTGATCCAAAGGAAGATACTTTAACACAGTCAGCTCCGACAAGCCATGCGAGTATATCCATATCGTGACAGGATTTAGCCAGGATCATAGGGCTTGAGGTTTCTGAATTTCTCCAGTTCCCTCTGACATAACTATGCGCCTGATGCCAGTAGCCCACATTTTCATTGTGCTGTATGGAAATGAGGCTGCCTATTCGACCTTCATCGAGAAGCTTTTTAATTGTATTATAGAATTTGGTAAATCTCAGTACATGACAGATGGAGAGTATCCTACTGTACTTTTTCGAGTAATCACCCATTATAATACATTCTTCAGGTGTAACAGCCATAGGCTTTTCGAGCAATACATGATACCCTGTCTGAAGCGCTTTCAGAGTGGGCTCAAAATGCATCCTGTCCTGGGTGCATATAAAGGCCACGTCAGCCAGCTTGTCTTTTTGAAGCAATTCTTCCCAGCAGGAAAAGCACATGTCTTCAGGAATCCCGTGAGCCTTTTGGAATCGTTCCCTTTTTTGTACGTCCGGCTCCGCGACCGCGACAAATTGAATTTCGTCCGGATGCTGAAGAGCGTATGGGCCATATACCAAAATACCGCGTTCACCGGCCCCAATCATTACAGCACTTATTTTCTTCATGTTCTTGACCTCCCATATTTGTATGAATATGTCTTTTTGCACTCCTTGAAACGTTCAATGCATAATACCGGAATATGGATTAAGGATGCTTGTTATATTCAATAAACACTCAGTTTTATCTCATTTTTAGCCTTACACCTACGCTTTCCAGCTTCTGCTGCAGCATAGTCACATCAACCGTTCCTGTACTACATTTTTCTGACGAGCAAATGGCGGCTGCAGTTCCGGCGGCTTGTCCTGTGAGGGCCGCCACAGGTATTATACGTGTAACCTCCCAACCGTCGCCATCGGCTGAAATGATACGCCCTGCGGCGAGCAAATTGTCATAATTCTCGTTGTATAAGCACCTAAAGGGTATCTCGTAGCATTCTCCGGCCTTCCTGAAATCTCCCGCCGCCCCGATAGAATCGGAGAAGCTTCTGAATACATCCTCTCCTGTTAGTTGGTACATGCCGCAAATATGGCGGGTTGTTCTGAATTGTGCCATATTAGGAAGTGTAATGATATCCGACAAAAATCTGTTATTTCCTCTCGATTTATTTAAAAGCATTTGCCGTCCTGTCAAAACAAATTCCGTGATCTCTTCTCCGGTTACCCCCGTAAAGAGTTTCATTCCTTCCGGATGTCCGTTTCCGGCCATACCGGACCCCACCATGTCCCACTGATGAATACATGATATATCGTTCTTTTTAGAAGCCTTACCCGCCAGATCAACCGTTGCAGCATATCCTACAAAAGTCATGTAATTCTTGCCTTCAACGCATGGCACCCCTGCCCGGTGCAAAACATCCGCATCGCCGGTGCAGTCAACGATAACCTTTGCTTCGTAAAAAGCACGACCGCCCTTATTTTCTACAATAAGCCCACGGCAATGGGTGCCGTCCATGACAGGACAGGTTACCAGTGTATCCAGAAGCAGCGTGACACCATTATTTAAAAGAAGCTCATCCAGTGCCATTACAAACATCCCAGGAGAAAAATGGGTTGAATAGCGTCTTTTTGTAGGCTGCTGTGGCTGCCCATACCGCCATTCCTCCGGAAGGTCGTCCGGACCGTACTTGATAGCCAAGCGCAGCAGCTCTTCAGCTATACCGCCTATTATTTTTTCCCCTTTTCCATTGCATAAAGGCTCATACCAGTTGATAAGCCCAAGGGTAGCCAGACCGCCCAACATAACGCTCTTTTCAATTAGCAGCGCACGAACTCCCTGCCGGGCCGCTGCCAGAGCTGCTGAAACCCCTGCAATACCACCACCAGCAATAATGACATCATAATGCCCTTTAAACTCTATACTGCGTTTATCTTCCACAGCAACCATCGCGAATCCACCTTTTGTGCTTTATTAATTTCATTCTATTGGGTTAATAATCTGTGGGTCAAGAATCCTTTATTTACGTATGCATGATTATTTCTAGCTGGTAAACGCCGGCAATTGACATTATTTTATGCACACACATATTTTTCTTAAGGATTGCTTTATGGTTATAGCTCAAACCTCTGTCTGTCACTGCATAAGAAAAACGGCTGGAGCCCATTTGCAGTGACAATTCAAAAAAATGTATATTGGATTGGTTCAGGAGGAACTCGTGGATTCTCCTCTGGAAACATCAAGTGTGTTCACAGAGAGCAATCGCCAATATTCGCTGCTTGCAAAAAGACAAATCTACTTAAATGACCTCTGACCTCACAAGAAAATATTGTGTGCTTATAAATAAAGGATTCTTGACGGAGGGGATTACCCGTATGTACACTTTACCCATAGAGTCTTTCTTGATTCATCAGAATTTTGTATCATTTCAATAAAGAATGCATCTAAAACTATGCTTTTTTTAATACTTGAGCTTCAGCTCTATTTGTGTGAAAGGATACTATAAATTATCATTAATTCAGGAGGCAACCCATGAAGCAATGTGTCGCTGTACAACCGGGCACCAACTTTGCCAGAAAGAAGAAATCCCGTTTTTCCAGAAGGGCATTAAAAGAAAATAGCGAGCTGTACCTGATCATGCTCCCTGTGCTGGTACATATCTTTATTTTTTCTTACATTCCTATATACGGTATTGTCATTGCATTTCAGAATTATTACCCCGGTAAGCCGTTTATCGCCTTTGATGGAAGCGTTGAGTGGGTAGGACTAAAGCACTTTATTGATTTTGTTCAGTCACCTATGTTTGGAAGGATATTAGGGAATTCCCTGCGGCTAAGCTTTCTATATCTGGCGTTTGGCTTTATATGTCCTATACTTTTTGCTTTATTGGTAAACGAGTTGAAGACAGGATTGTATAAAAAATTTATCCAGACGGCCAGCTATATGCCGCATTTTATCTCCACAGTTGTCGTTGCCGGTATGGTACTCTCATTTATATCTACTGAGGGTATTGTAAATCAGGTGGCAGGTCTTTTCGGCATTGAGCCTAAAGCGTATAATGTTATTCCAAGTGCCTTTCCTTGGGTATATACGATAACTAATATATGGAAAAACTTTGGATGGGGCAGCATTCTTTATTTATCGACCATATCTTCCATAGATCCGGAAATATATGAGTCTGCGAAAATAGACGGCGCGAACCGTTTTCGACGTATGATTCATATTACCCTGCCCTTTATGACTAATCTGATTATAATTCAGGCCATTTTTGCAATAGGAAGGCTGCTGAACTCTAATACCGAAACGATTCTGCTTCTGTACAATCAGGCTACATACAGTACCGCCGATGTTTTCGGTACATATGTCTACCGGGGAGGAATGCTTGGAGGCCAGTTCAGTTACGGTGCGGCGGTTGATATATTTATTTCTGTTATTAACATCATACTTCTTATCATTGCAAACAAGATAAGCACCAAAGTCGCTGACTTCGGATTATGGTAAGTATGGACTACTTTTCATTTCATGCTGAGAAAGGATTGTCATAAACATGAATAATCGTGTAAATTATAGCAAAATGAATCGCATTAAAGACGGCTCAAAGACAGCGACGGTAATCCTCTATGCTTTAGCCACCATAATCTGTCTTATAACCCTATATCCAATGTATTACGTCATTATAAGGTCCATCAGTGATCCTCTTCTTTCACTGGCCAACCCGCCAACCTTATTGCCCAGTGGATTACATTTCGGCGCTTTTAAGATGATTGCGCAAGATGCCAAGATGTGGGTAGCTTATGGGAATACCCTATTTTATGTTGTTGCAAGTACCGTGTTGATGCTTATAACCTCAGTTCTCTGCGCCTATCCGTTGGTGGTGAGCAATCTGGCGGGAAGGAAATGGGTGGTTCGTTATCTGTTGATTCCTATGTATTTCGGTGGCGGAATGATCCCCAATTATCTCTTGATTGACAAGCTTGGGCTATATGATTCCCGCTGGGCTATGATTCTTCCGGGTGCTGTGGGCATTATGAATATAATATTGGTCAGAACCTATTTTACAACCATTCCTACTTCGCTCAGCGAGTCGGCGGAGATTGACGGAGCAAATAAAGTACGAATTTTGTTTAACATTTATATTCCGCTTTCCAAGCCCATTTTAGCTGTTATTGCAATTTATACAATAGTGAATGTTTGGAACAGCTGGTTTAGTGCCATGATTTACCTTCCATCGCCTGATCTGCACCCCTTGCAGATGTATCTTCAACGCGTATTGGTGGCTCAGACCGTTGACCTGTCTGAGCTGGTATCAATGGAAGAAGTTCTGGAGGCACGGGAGATGGCTCTGAATGCCATGCAGCTGAAGTACGCAATCATTGTTTTTACCACTTTGCCTATAATCTTTGTTTATCCTATGTTTCAAAAGCACTTTATGAAGGGCATCATGCTGGGCTCATTAAAGGGATAGACCAAGAATCATCCCTATCAAATCTATATTATTTGAATATATAAGTTGAATTAAATCATATGCCATGAAGCACATCCATTTAGTTCAACATATATAGATTAAAAATTTCAATCTCAAGGAGGAAACCCCATGAAAAATCTCAAAAGAAGATTGGTTGCAGGCTTGAGCTTGGTACTTACTTTAGCACTGCTATTCACAGCATGTGGACCAAAACAGCCGGTTGACAGCAATCAAACCACCCCGCCGGCAAGCACAGAACCGGCAAAAACCGAAGAACCTCCAAAAGTGCATCACTTGAAATTGTTAGGAAAAGGTCTTTCGGCTACTCACCCCTATGCTAAATGGGAAGACAGAGAGAAATTACCATCGTGGAAGCTCTTCCAAGAGCAATTGAAAGAAAGGAATCTGGAGCTGGAATTTGAGATTATCGCAGCGGAGCAATTCGATACGGTAATACAAACCCGCTTAGCCGGCGGAAGCAGCTTGCCGGACATTGTTAACTTGAGCGTAACATCAATAGACGACACCACTGCATACAATTATGGTAAAAACGGTACCATTATTGACATTAACAGTGCTATTGAACAGTACAGTGACGGTACTATCAACAAGCGCTATGAAGATCATTTGGGTTTCTCAAAGAGATTAACCACCGCTCCTGATGGAAAAAGATATTGGTTCGCTACCGCCACATCAACCCAACTTGCGACTGATAGCGGGGAAGTGTTAGCAAGCCTGGAAGTTATTTGTCATACAATCCGTAAGGACTGGCTGGATCAGGTTGGTCTGCCAATGCCCACAACAGTGGACGAATGGGTAAATGCTTTGCGTACTTTCCGTGATAAGGATGTAAACGGGAATAAACAAAAAGACGAGGTTATTACGTTTGATCTCTACTCCTATTCATTCTTTACGGGTATTGCCCAATGGTTCGGTCTTGTTCCGGATATCGCCGCTTATGACCCGACCAGCGGAAAGGTAACCAGCCCTTGGTATCAGGAAGGTGTAAAGGATTACTTCCAGCTGATGAATGATCTCGCAAAAGAAGGAATATTTGACGTAAATTTGGTAGGCGCAACCGAGGAAGCTATGAGCCAGAAAATTGCGCAAAATAAAATCGCAGGTCTTCGGTCCTATGCGATTGGCGCCGGTTGGGAGAGTTTGATTAAGGATGTTGACGCAGACTATGCCATTCTTCCCCCTTTACAGGCAAAGGAAGGCGTAACCCCATACCTCCTGTGCGATACACCCGACCTCAGCAACGGCCGATACGCCATAACAAAGGATTGTAAGGATGTAGAAGGCGCAATTAAGCTGTTTGACTATATTTTCTCGGAAGATTATAAAAATGTATCAGGTGTGGGAGTCAAGGATGTTGATTATAAGGTTAATGCCAATGGAGATGTTGACTATATCGACACCACTATAACAGCAAAACAAAGATATGAAAGCGGTAACGGGGGCATGGGCGTATTCGTATCAGGTCCATTCCTACCAAGAATTACCTGGCCCAGACATAAACCCGATACAATGGGTGAATTTTTGGCGAAGCAAGGTGTTGAAAAGACAAAGATGCAGCTGCAGCGCAGATTTGACATGATGGACTACCGTCCTTATGTTGTCAGCCCATTCTCCACAAGAGCATTTGCCATTGCTTCTCAAGAAGAAACAGAAACCTTTAATAAGTATTACAATGCCTTGAAGACTTATTCCGAAGAGCTGTCAATGAACCTGATTCTGGGCAATGAGTCTTTGAATGATTGGGATAAGCACATTAAGAAGCTGCAAGAGCTCGGACTGGATGAAATCATTAAACTTAATCAAGCACGTTATGACAGATATAATAATGCAAAATAATTCACAACATAAAATGAGTTAAGCCGATGGATTCAATATCCTGACAGGGAGACATTTGCCCAGCCCATCAGGATACTGAATCCTATTGGCATTTTATCAGAACAATCCTTCGAAGTAATAAATTCTACTGTTTTTCGAAAAAGAATTGCATATGTTTACAAATGTCACTAAAATGTATTTAACAAATGTATGTGCATAAATTTCTCTGCAGAATAAAGATGAAGGATGGTTGATATGCTTAAATCTATAAGACATAGCAAGTTTTTCATCAAAACCTTTTTTACTTATATTGCTATTTTGATGGTACCCATTTACATTTTTAGCTCGTTTACCTATTATTACTCCATACAAAAAATCAAGACAGACACGATGGTTCAATGTAATCTTGATGCCCAAAACATGGCTTCTGTCATAGATAATCACCTTTCCAATATTCAAAACCTGAGTGGACGGGTAAATATGCTTTCTTGGGTATGGAGACTGTTGGCGGAAACAGATGCCTTTGACAGTGACTTTGGGCCCATCCGTAAGAATGAGGTTATCAATGACCTTAAAATCTTATTATCTGATAATGGCGGCATATCTAATATCATCATGCTATTTCCTAAAAAGGATGCGGCGGTTACACTTAATGGATGGTTTGATATAGAATCCTGCTTTGATTATTTGGGAGAAGACGAAAAGCTCTCTGATTTAAAGAAAAACCTGACGAAGCGTTACCATTTTGATGTTCCGTATCCGGAAGGTGCAGAGATACAAAAGCGTCAAGCTATATTGCTGGTTCACAGCATAGATAATATGCAGATACCAAGAGCCCAGCTGATCGTTCAAATTGATACTGCAAGGTTCAGACAGTTTATCCAATCTATTTCAGCCAAGAGCCTGTGCAGTCTCACCCTTTACAGCATGGATGGTGCTCCAATTATTAAAACCAGAGGTCAAGGCAATTCGGAAAGCAGAAATATCATTTCGCTGACCTTACCGGCCAATGCATTAGGCTGGAAATATGAAATGACCTTCGACGCCTCATACGACAGTGCTGCGCAAAATCAATTCCTTTTTCTCTTAGTCACCTTACTCAGCACGCTTATTCTGGGGCCGACGATTGCTTTTCTGCTGGCTTATGTCAGCTACAAGCCGTTGAAAAAAATGATTAACCGTATCCTTCCTGACAACAGTGCCGGTACTTCAGATAAGCAAGGACTCAATGAATACAACCTTTTGGAAGATGTCTTCAGTCGGCTGCAAAAGGATAACAGTCTGATGGCAAGCAGAGTAAAGGAATATAGCAAATATGCTCAAAACGATATGCTGGTTCGCCTTTTAAAAGGATATTTTCATCAGGGTGAGTATGAAGAACTGTCCTATTATGGCATTGAATACTCGGAAAAAAACAGCTTTGCGGTGCTGGTCGTCAATGTGGTTGAAAGTGATATGAAAAAAGATGATCAGCTTCAAAAGACAATGATGGCAGGCTTGCTGGTTGAAAAAATACTGGAGGATGAAGCGCTCCAGTATAGGATTATAGATATTTTGGAGGAAGATATTGTTGTCATTCTCTCCGACTGTCTTGGGCCATTAGACAATGGGCATTTATCGCATTTATCCATAAAGCTGAAAAATGCAATTGCGGATATTAAAGGGACAGAGAGTTTTGTATGGAGTGGGAAAATTGAACAAGGCATCCTTGGTATAAGTAAATCCTATTATGCTGCTAAAGAAGCTGCCAGCATGAGCAATTATACCCGGAATAATAGCGAAAATGAAGTGGTCAGGAACTTCTACTATCCCACAAGCTGGGAAATGCAGCTGATTAATAATCTGAAAATGGGTAAGCAAGAATCTGTTGAAAATATTCTGAATGCAGTCAGAAGCGAAAATGAAAAACGGCTTTTGGAGGCCGATACCCAGGTGGCCTTATGCAAGGCTATCAATAATACGATTTCAAGGGTTGCCTTTGAATTGAACATGAATTTGCCTGAGACGGAAACAATTGTTGAGGATAGCTGGGAACCCTCGGATGGTTCCGGACGTGCTGTTTCTAAAAAGTGGTTTAATATCTATGGCGCATGTCAGTTAATATGTGCACGTACTTCATGCAAAAAGCAGGAATCAATTGATGTATCATCCCGGATATTGGATTACATCAATCAAAACTATACCGATTCAAACTTATCCTTGAAAGGGATTGCGCAAGAATTTGGCCTTCCGCTTTCAACTGCGTCCAAAGCCTTTAAAAACCGGGCGGGTCTAAACTTTTACGACTATACCTGCAGGTTGAGGATGGAGATGGCAAAGGATATGGTTAAAAACGGTAAAACGTCTGTTAGCGAAATATGCAAAACAGTGGGATATGAAAATGAATTTTCCTTCCGGCGCACCTTTCTGCGTTATGAAGGAATTTCCTTCAGTGATTATCGAAACGCCACACATCAGGCGACTAAACTATCAATAAGGAGCGACGGTTAATGAATTTCAGATTTTCAGTTGATGATAATATTATTTTTTTAAAGGATATTACAAACAGCAGCTATCATTCGATATTTGAAAATCCGTATTTGTCAATGTATAAGCGCTTGCATGAAAAA
>JAEYRF010000083.1 GCA_023409615.1 Bacillota bacterium
GAGATTAACCCTGAGCATTCAGCAGTCATTGAAGCTCAGAGAAAGCGACTTGGAACAAAAAGAGGTTTCATTGCAGTGAAATCCAACTGCTCTTTACAAAGTTACGTACCACCGGTTCATGCGCTCATGCAGTTCTCCCCTGACAGAGTGCTTGCCTCTACTTACCAGGCAATTTCCGGTGCCGGTAAAACATTCAAGGATTGGCCTGAAATACTGGATAATGTAATCCCCTACATCGGTGGAGAAGAAGAAAAAAGCGAGAAGGAACCACTGAAAATTTGGGGCACGGTCGAAGGAAACAGAATAGTACCAGCCGGAGGACCACTCATCTCTGCACAGTGCTACAGGGTACCTGTTGTTGACGGTCATATGGCTGCAGTTTATATTTCCTTTAAGAATAAACCCGGCATGGATGAAATACTCAACAGTTGGGATGAATTCAAGGGTAAACCTCAGCTTTTGAAGCTTCCAAGTGCGCCATCAAAATTCCTTACGTATTTTGAGCAACCCGACAGACCGCAATCAAGACTTGACCGCGAGATGGAAAACGGAATGGGTATTGCCATAGGACGACTTCGTGAGGACTCCCTGTTTGACTATAAGTTCACCTGTCTATCTCACAACACAATCAGAGGTGCTGCAGGCGGCGGCATTTTGATGGCTGAGCTGCTGAAAGCAGAAGGTTGGCTTTGATGTATTGCTTAAATGAAACTTGCACGGAACAAATTTGAAAGGATGATTTTTATGAAAAAGTGTATTTTTACAGGTTCAGGAGTTGCTATCATAACACCCTTCACTCAGACCGGAGTTGATTATCAAAAGCTAAAGGAATTACTTGAGTTCCAGATAAAGGAAGGTACGGATGCCATCGTCATCTGTGGAACTACAGGAGAAGCATCGACAATGCCCGATGACGAGCATATCGCTGTTATTGAGTTTGCTGTGAAAACAGTAAATGGCAGGCTTCCTGTTATTGCCGGCACAGGCAGCAATGATACCAGCCACGCAATTAACATAAGTAAAAGAGCTCAGGAAGTTGGTGCCGATGCGATTTTGAGCGTGACTCCATATTACAACAAAACGACACAACGCGGTCTGTACGAGCATTTTAAGTTGATTGCCGAAAACCTGTCTATTCCGATGATACTTTATAATGTACCATCCAGAACGAACCTTAATATTAACCCCTCTACAGTTGCACAGCTTTCGAAGATAGATAATATTGTCGGAATAAAGGAATGCAATCTTAATCAGGTTGCAGAGATGATAAACCTCTGCGGTGAAGATTTCTCAGTATATTCCGGAGAAGATGGAATTATTGTTCCTTTCATGTCTCTCGGAGCAAAGGGTGTCATTTCCGTCATGGCTAACATCATTCCAAAGGATACTCATGACATTGCAGCAAATTATCTTTCGAACGACATCAACGGAAGCAGAAAATTGCAGCTCAAGGTAACAGAGCTTGTTAAAGCATTGTTCATAGAGGTTAGTCCTATTCCAATCAAGGAAGCTATGAATCAGATGGGCATGAATGTCGGCAAATGCAGATTGCCTCTTGTTGATATGGAAGAGTCAAATAAGGGTATTCTTATTAGTGCACTAAAGAATTACGGGTTGATTTAGACTATTCAAAAGAAGGATGTGCTATTTTGATAAACATTTTATTGAGCGGGTGTAATGGGAAAATGGGTCAGGTTATAACTCGTTTATCAGAGCAGTATGATGATTTGAAGATTGTTGCCGGATATGATATTTCGGACAGCAAAAAAAATGACTACCCTGTTTTTACAAATTTACACAAATGCAGTGATACGGTCGATGTAATTGTTGACTTTTCGAATCCTGCTGCACTTGAGCAGCTTATGGCTTTTGCCGTCGAGAAGCAGCTTCCGATCGTCGTAGCTACAACGGGATTATCATCTGTTCAAAAAAGCTTGCTGGAGAAAGCTTCTGTAAGCATACCGGTATTTTCATCCGCAAATATGTCAATTGGGATCAATCTCCTGATTGATCTGGTTAAAAAGGCAGCGAAGATTCTGGAATTTAACTATGATATTGAGATCATCGAGAAACACCATAATCAGAAGATTGACGCACCAAGCGGTACTGCCCTTGCCATTGCAGACTCACTCAATACTGTACTGAAGCAAAAACAGGAGTACGTTTATGACAGACATTCGCGTATAAAAAAGAGAAGTAAATCGGAAATAGGCATTCATGCGGTACGCGGTGGAACGATTGTTGGTGATCACTCCGTTCTGTTTGCAGGAGATGATGAACTCATTGAAATTAATCATTCAGCAACATCCAGGGATATTTTCGGTACAGGTGCACTCAGAGCAGCACGATTTATTTATGGGAAAAAGCCAGGAATGTACGATATGGATGCATTAATCAGTGAAGGATAAAATAGTCTGAAAGCTTAATAATTGTATTCGGAGGTGTTTGAAATGACTAATAGACCGGTATCCAACCTTAATGTTACTTACAATGTCGCACTCATTACAATTGACAAACTACCCAATGATACCAGACTTATATCTGAATTGTTCAATATGATCGCACAAAAAAACATCAATATTGATATGATCAGCCAGGCTCCTCCTTTTCACGGCAACATAAACATTTCCTTTAGCCTCCCGGCTTCAGAGCTGGTCAGCGCGCTTGCTGCATTGAATGAATTCAAGAAGCATGCAGCTGATTTGCGCATTGAGATCGATGCGGATAACACGAAGCTGCAAGTATATGGCGAAGGAATGCGAAGCTTACCCGGCGTTGCTGCAAGACTGTTCACGCTGCTGGCAGAGGCGGGTGTTGAGATTAAACTGGTAACCACCTCGGAAATCGATATATCTTATCTTATTTATGAGAAAGATGTTGACAGAGCTATTGATACCATCAAACAGGAATATGATTTAACCTGAGAATTATCCCACTATACCTCCAACATATAATAAAAAGGAAAAGCTGCAGAGTATGACGCTCCGCAGCTTTTGTATTTTTTGGCTCTATAATAAATGTTGGGGTAGCAAAAGCTGCTCCAACTTTTTTATACAAAGATAGAGCATAGAATTGAAATCTCAAGTAGAATGAAGTTGCGAACACCATTCGAAAGGAGATCCAACCTATGCTCTACCCTAATTATACGGAAGAATTGATCGGATTAAAAGACTTTTATGTTAAATCAATGGAAAGGATAGGACAAAAACTCTACATCCACGCAGGCATGTATCAAAGGATTCATAAATGTCCTCGTTGCAAAGAACAGACAAGCAAGATACATGATTACCGAACGCAACAGATAAAAGACATTTCGGCTTTTGGGGAGATGGTTGTCATATGCTTGAGAAAACGCCGTCACATATGTCCGGCATGTGGTAAAAAGTTCTACGAGGAAGTATCATTTCTACCGAAGTACCATCGTATGACTAGCAGGCTCGCTGCCTACGTGATCAGTACACTAAAGGAAATCGGTTCGATGAAAGGTGTCGCTCAAAGAACAAATATATCACAATCCACAGTAGCAAGGATTTTTGATCATGTGGGATATTTCAACAGGGAATTACCCAGAGTGTTGTCAATTGATGAGTTCCGTGGTAATGCAGGCGGGGAAAAGTTTCAATGCATTGTGACCGACCCGGAGAACAAGAAAGTACTGGATATCCTGCCGAACAGGAAAACATATGATCTGACAGGATATTTTCTAAAATACGATAATCGTAAGGAAGTCCAGTATGTAGTCATAGATATGAGTGGCCCGTACAAGAGCCTCGCCAAAAGTTTGTTTCCTCGCGCCAAGATTATAGCAGACAGGTATCATGTTATCAGGCAGGTGATCTGGGCATTTGAGAATGTTCGGAAAGCAGAGCAGACTAAGTTTCATGATACCAGAAGAAAGTATTTTAAGCGCAGCAGGAAGCTGCTGCTGAAAAAGCCATTAAATCTATCACCAGAGGAAGCTGCGCAGGTCGCAGCGATGCTTGATGTCTCGGAAAGGCTAAGGTACGCGTATCACATGAAGAATGAGTTTCATAAATTCATGGAATGCACAAATCGCGAAGATGCAAAAAAGCAGCTAGGAATATGGAACATGATGGCCATAGGGTACAAACTTCCTGAATTTCAGGCATGTACACAAACGTTCATCAACTGGCAGAATGAGATTTTGAATTCCTTTGATCACCATTATACAAATGGTTTTACAGAAGGAGTAAATAACAAAATCAAGGTCATCAAGAGAAACGCTTTTGGTGTAAGGAATTTTAAAAGATTCAGGAATCGAATCCTGCATGTTATGGCTCGAGATTAGTTCAAGCGCACCAGGCAGATAGATGCCGGCGTGTGAAGGAGCATTACAGGCTGTGTAGTATTGCGAGGCTGGAATGCGGCACCAGGAACCGAAACCGACGGCATGGATGCCGTCGGCGCGTGATCCTGAGACATGGACGTCGAATGATCCGCGCCCGCATTGCAACGAGCTATACTACCTTCAGCCTGTTTGTGACGGAACTAGCCGTAGATATCTGCCTGGTGCGCTTGTATACCGACATAACAAAACCAGCGAGCAATCAATTAATCACCCGCTGGTTTGAATAGCTTAACTTTATTTTACTTGAGGCCAACCCCAACTATTGACGTAGAACCTATTTTTTTGTAATTATCTGCAATAGAAGAATTTTACTCAAAAATATCTTTTGATATCATCTTCTCCTTTAGAATCGTCCTTTGTTACGTCATCAATTTCAAACGTATCACTATCCTCTTCGTCTTCCTTATTTTCGTCTTCCTTATTTTCGTCTTCCTTATTTTCGTCCTCCCCATCCTCATCCTCTTCATCTTCCTCATCCTCTTCTTCTTCCAGGTGAGAAATCATATACTTCTTTAACTTTGGATAGACATAGAAGTTAGTCAGGAATCCAATAAGACTGACAGTCAGGAAAAGATAAGGTACAAAGCCAATAAGTGGATTGAACGGGAAAATCATACCGAAGGAGAGAAAGATAAAAAATGCACTCAGCAACAGGATCCCTATATTGGGAAGAAACTTGATCACTGCAAAAATAAGTGAATTTTTATACAATTGTTTCAATGACAGGTCAAATGTAATCATGATCGGGTAAATATACATGTTCATACATGCAAATATAATCAGCACGACTACCATGATTGCAAAGCCCGCCGTTCCTATGATAACAGGAAGCTGCTCCAGATTAATCAATTCATTATAAGCCCTTATTGAAAACAGAAGCAAGAAGGTCGCAAAAAAGTTTATTGTACTGACAGTAAGACTTTGTTTCATGTTTTTCAGTGCCGTATCCTTGAAATCACTCCACAGGAAGGCATGCTCTTCGCGGGCGTAATTCCTCATAATAT
>JAEYRF010000085.1 GCA_023409615.1 Bacillota bacterium
AATATCGGTTAATATGGTGTAATGCTTCCGGCAAAAAATGAAATTTACTGTATGGTAATTTTTAACATATGTCTTGCCTGAATAGATATCCCAAACTACCAAGAAATAATTTTACTCGTCGGAGCTGATAGATTCACTGTGATATTGCATTCGTATCGACTAAATGCTATTATTTGATTATATGCAAACTAGTTAATTGTTTGCTATGTAATATATGTGAATGAAAGTTGTATATATGCTTCAATTGTTTGCTATGTTACTGCTGTTTCTGACAGTAGTTGCAGCTGTTTTTAGAGCAGCGTCAAAAATTAAAATAAGCGGAAACAGTTTCGGCATACTACTCGCAGACTTTAGCTGGTGGATAACAAATTCTCCTGCTCAGGTTGCTTTTTTCATGTTTTCATTTACTGCTGCCATTGCAGCAAGCATCATTTCAGGCGCTTTTGCACAAATCGCGACCCAATGGGTTCTGTCTTTAGATATTTTATTTTTCCTTAGCATCATGCTGCTTGTCACATTCCATCGCCTTAAGTTATATTCTTCTGCCTCTTTTTAAAGTGTTGACTATATACTTTCAGGAGGATTAATATGAAGAATAATTTGAATCTGTTAAAAAAATTCAATGAACTGAGATCTACTGAGCTTGATCTTACGCCTGCCAGACAACTGCTGGCAGAAATAAACGGGATCTGTCTTTCGGATAAAAGTGATACAGAGCTGAAGGAATTGTCAGCAAATCTAAAGAGACAGGCTGCAGAAGGCGTTCCTGCCGAACAATTGCTGGTGCAGGCTTTTGCGCTAGTCAGAGAGGCATCTGTCAGGACACTAAAAATGCGTCCGTTTGATGTTCAGATGCTGGCAGGCATTGCAATACATTATGGAGCTTTGGCCGAAATGCAGACTGGCGAGGGCAAAACTCTGGCCGCAACTGCTCCTGTTTACCTGAATGCCCTATACGGGAAAGGCGTACATGTGTTGACTTTCAACGATTACCTGGCAAAAAGAGATGCAGCATGGATGGGTCCATTATACAATTTCCTTGGTTTGCATGCAGACTATATACAAGAAGGTATGGATAAAACCAGGAGGAAGGCGGCCTACTCAGCTGATATTACCTATCTGACAGCGAAGGAATCAGGTTTTGATTATCTGAGGGGATTTCTGGCGGAAATGCCTTATGACCTTGTCCAACGACCGTTCAACTACGCAGTGATCGATGAGGCAGACTCCATCTTGATTGATGAGGCCAGAATTCCGCTTGTCATAGCAGGGAAAACAGATAATAGTGATCATATTGATCCCGTGCATCTGGCAAGGGTGATTGCATCTCTCGAGTCTTACAAGGATTACAGTCTGGATGAATATGAAAGGAATGTATTCCTCACAGAAAAGGGAATCAGCGTTATCGAAAAAACATTTTGCTGCGGTAATCTGTATAATGAGAAGAATCTGCAGCTGCTGGTCGATGTAGGCAACGCACTGCATGCTCAGGCATTACTTAAAAAAGATATTGACTATATCGTAAGGAACGATAAAGTAGAGCTTGTAGATGAATTTACCGGACGCGTAGCCGACAGCAGGCAATGGCCTTACGGACTTCAGGAGGCTATTGAGGCAAAGGAAGGGATTTATGCCGGTACAAAAGGTCAGATAATCGCTTCTATTACACTTCAGAATTTCATCCGACAGTATCCAAGGATAGCAGGTATGACAGGCACTGCCCGCTCCTCCTCTGAGGAATTGCTGGAGTTTTACAACTTGAGTGTAGCCGTGATCCCGACCAATAAACCTTGCATCCGAATTGATAATCCCGATATGATATTTACACACACACTTGCAAAATTGGACGCATTGGTCAATGAAATTGCATTGGTGCACAGAACAGGCCGCCCCGTATTAATAGGGACCAGAAGCGTGAAGGAATCCGAAGAGCTTGCAGACAGACTGAAGCTAGCAGATATTCCATGTAATATCCTCAATGCAAAGAATGACGAGCAAGAAGCAGGAGTTATCGCAAATGCCGGTCGTCCCGGAGCAGTTACGGTTTCGACTAACATGGCCGGAAGAGGCACAGATATAAAGCTTGGCGGCGAGTACGAGGAAGAACATGATCACGTTGCCGCTCTGGGCGGCCTCTATGTGATCGGAACCAATAAACATGAAAGCAAGCGAATTGACGATCAACTCCGCGGAAGAGCAGGACGTCAAGGTGATCCGGGATCCACACGTTTTTTTATCAGTCTGGAGGATGACCTCATGAAGCAGTACAGATTGAAGGAGCTTATACCAGAAAACCTGTATCCTGAAAACAGGTCTGAACCTCTTGATATCAAGGTTATTCGCCGGGAGACCGCTCGAGCACAAAGGATTATTGAAGGACAAAGCTTTAAAATCAGGCAGACATTGCAGAAATATAACGTGCTGATGGAAAGACAGCGTAAGATGATTTTCGCGTTGCGAAATGAAATCCTTTTCGGCAAGCTGCCGGGACTTTTCTCAAGCAAGTTATCTGAGAAATACAGTGCCATGCTGCCAATTGTGGGCAAGACAGCATTACTGATGGCGGAACGGCAATGCTTGCTGTATTTTATAAATTCGTGCTGGGCAGAATATCTTGACTTCCTGTCGTACAAACGGGAAAGCATCCATCTAGTCAATATGTCGGGAAAAATACCGATAAGCGAGTTCAACAAAATTGCAATAGATGGTTATGAAACCTTGCTGCAGACTATAGAGGAAGAAACAGTTGCCATACTGTCGAAGGCTGAGATCACTGAAGAAGGGATTAATATGCAGAAAGAAGGGCTCAAGGCTCCCTCCTCTACCTGGACGTACCTGATCGACGACAGTCCCGAGCAGCTTGGGATCAGACCAATGCAGCTTGCTCTGGACCCTGTTTCCATTATACTGACGACAATAAATCTTGCACTGTTTCGGTCAAAAAGAAATAAGAACATTAAATGAGATCATAGAAAGGGTGTAATGAACTATGGACAAATTTACAATCGTCGACATCGGCGGCCACGCAAGGGATATCACTTATTTGCTAAAGGAGCTCAGGCAAAACAACCTGATCGTTGCCACAGAAAAGGATGCAGGGTACGATACGGTCTATCTGACTAATAACCTGTATGCCGTGAGAAAGATCATGGAGGATTACGACGGCCTAATGCTTGATGTTATTCGGCAAAAGTGATTATCCAGTATAATTGATTTACTGTTAGTATTTCCAGGAAATTGTAGTTTATTTGTAGTGGTGTTAAAATATGGGCATCCGCTTTCATTAATTTCTTTGGAGATCACGAAATATGAGATACAAAAGAAAAGTCTATTTTCAGAGGATGCGACGAAAAAAGGCAGGGAAGATATTTCTTCTGACTATAGTGATGCCTTCAGTTCTAGTATTGCTAGGTTATCTTGTCGCTTCTGTAATTATTTTACCTTCAATGGTGGGCTGATTTATTCAGAATGCACAAAAACCATTAAATACAGGCCGAAAAAGTCGTTTATAAATGACATTACCATTGGCCAAGATGTTGTGTATAATATTATTATAGTAAAAAAGTTTTCCTCCTTTTTTAATATTTAAGAAGCCGGCTCCGTCAAAAGTCGGCTTCTTTGTATTTATTTAGCGATTATATCGTTGTCTCTCGAAATCGGTTTATCAAAAATCATATGTGTATATATTTCACGTTTCTTTCCTTCAATCAAGAATTGAACATTTTTAACACCTTCCAGCGAAGTCAGCGAATTAACTACTGAATATACTGCCATCCGCTCGCTTGCAGTGCCACCCGGGCTGTTATCAACAAATTCCTTTGAAAGATCAATTGTGCACAGTCCATTTTTCGTGTTGACCGACAACAGCTTTGACCCTTCTGGAATAGCGTCCCAAAGGTTATCCGTCTGAGGTCCCTTGATCAATTCACGGAAAACGACTGCCTCAGACTTTTCACCTTCATTAACTGTAACATCTCTTTTTTCACCAACCAGATACATAGCTTCATCATCAGAGAAGTACAGGGTAACCGTTATTACTTGTCCAGCGATCGGAGTACCATCCTCATTAAGTGCGGCTGGTTCCATGTCACCTAGCGGCAATCCGCTCGGACCAATCATTTCTTCACCTTCGATGTGCAGCCGGACCTTCTCAATCCCATTGATCTGCGTCAAAGTATTGACAACAGACAATCTGGCCGTTACCTCTTCCAGCCCGTTTGTGTGAAGAAAGTTCTCAGAAAAATCAACCACTGCAACGTTATCCTTTATGGAAATGCCCAACAGTTCAGTTCCCTCAGGGATCGGATTTCTGAGTCCCCCTGTTTTCGGTCCTTCTGCCAGGGCGAGTATTGAAGCTTTGAGAATAGCACCATCTTTAACTTGAATCTCTCTCTCTTCTTTTCTCAGTGCACTATTATCATTGGCTGGAAAAAACAGTGTCACCTTAATTGTTTTTTCATTTGCGGAACTGCTGACGTCACCATCATTTGGATTAAAGTCTGATGGATCCTCAGTTATCGTATCCGTATCCTGTACGTCTGTTCCTGTATCCCCGTTTGCCGCACTACTGGTGTCATCTGGTTGCGTACCTTCAGAATCTACACCAGTGAGCAGGCTGCATGCCGAAAATGAAAAAATAAATATGCAAAGCATTGTATATATTAATAATTTCCTCATCTTAATCCCCCTTTAAAGTACAACTTCTATCACTATTGACGGTGTAATATATTGAAATGTTCCATTTTGCATATTACATATTCATTCCATAACTGTCATTCTACAGTGATATAGTCCTTGATACTGTCAAACCGAGCTTGTTTGATCCGAGGTACCCTCATGATATCTTCGATCTTTTTAAAGCCCTCGTTCTTTTCCCTAAATGCAATAATATCCTTTGCAGTGGCTGCTCCGACACCAGGAAGCGTATCCAGTTCATCAACAGTAGCAGTATTGATATTGACCGGTTTAATTTTACCATTTTCATTATCACCATCACCGCTTCCATTATCTCCTTCACCTACGATCACAGCACTTTCCCCACTTTTTACGACAACCACTGCATCGGTTCCCTTAACAGTCTGAATCTTCTGGACAGTACTATCTGCTGTTTTCTGAGTTACTTTTTGAGCTGTCTTCTCTGTCGCTTTTTGAACAGACTTATCTGATGCCTTCTGCTCCGGCTCCTCTCTGGACTTTATATACAACATCACATTTTCACTAAGTTCATAGACCATATTAATATTATCAGCGTCAGCCTCCTCCGTAAGTCCTCCCGCTTCCCTAATAGCGTCATGAATCATCTGTCCCTTCTGAATTGTTACGATACCGGGTTCTTTAACACAACCTACTACATAAATTTTTATAGTTTCAACGGCCTTTACAGCATCAGATACAACACCCACACTGTTAGCTATGTTACCATCAGCGTCAACAATAACGCCTTCCTTTACGGTATCCTCATTAAGGGCCGTATCCGTTTCGGCACCTTCTCTACCGTTCTTTCCGGCTTCAATAATGATTTCGCTTTTATCACTGAAAAACACATACCCGACAAGGCAGCCCAATAGCATCAGTACTGCAATTATGATCACAACTGCCTCAGGTTTCAGTTTTACCTCTCTGCCAAATAACTGCATACTATAATTTCCTCCTGCATATTTGTATAATTCTTCCTTTTATGGCAATTATCCTTTTTTCCCATAACTTTTTTAATATTTATTAACTTCTATTATTCGTTTTTTGATATACTTAACTTGTAGCATACAACTCTCGGAGGTACGGATGAAAAAGCTGCTAATATTTTCAATTATACTGTCTGTTCTATTGTTTAATTCAAATATTGTATTTGCTCAACCACCCTCTCTGGACGCCGAATCATATATTCTGATAGATGCCGAATCAGGCAGCGTACTGTATGAGAAGAATTCAAAAGTCACTCATTATCCTGCTAGCATGACAAAGATTATGACTGCCATCCTTGCTATTGAGTTGGGAGATCCGGAACAAGTCATGACAGCCAGTCAATCAGCAATAGACAATATTGGTCCAAACGGAAGTAATATCGGTATCATCGTAGGCGAACAAATCCAACTGAAGAATCTGCTTCAGGCCCTATTGATAACGTCTGCAAACGAAACAGCCAACATTATTGCCGAACATATATCCAACAGTATGCCGGAATTTGTAGACCTGATGAACAAAAGGGCAAAAGAGCTGGGCGCCGAGCAAACTCACTTTGCCAATGCCTGCGGTATGCATGATCCAATGCATTTTTCAACTGCCTCCGATATTGCAAAATTTGCCGCATATGCCATGACTCTCCCTACATTCCGGGAAATCGTCAAGACACCTGCTTTTACCATGCCGGCAACAAATAAGCATCCCAGTTGGTCAGAATTAGCAAATACAAATAAGCTGATGATCACCGACCAAAGTGACATATACAAAATCAATGGAATAAAAACAGGTTATACAGGGCCTGCAGGCTATAACCTGGTGTCCTCCGCCGTAAATAAAGACGGCATGGAATTGATCGCTGTCGTCATGTCTGTAAAAAACGAAGGTGCTTCTGAAAATGTAAGAGTATATACCAAAGAGCTTCTTGACTATGGATTCAATACTTTTAAAAAGGTATCCCTACTTGAGAAGGGTAAGGTTTATAGAAACGTAAAAGTCGAAAACGCCGCCGACATATACGGCCTTGACCTTATAACAACAGAAAGTCTGAACTGCGTACTTCCAAAAGATGAGGCGCTTCGAAATATTAAGGAGATTCCGCATATCAATGAATCAATCTCTGCTCCAGTAAATAAGGGAGATATAATGGGATATGTGGAGTTTTTTAAAGACGAGAAACTTATTGGCAAAATCAACTTAATTGCAGGAAGAACCATGGAACACATGCCCGAACCCGAGTCTGTGAAAACCAAGGTAACAAATGCCCTTGACAATTTCTTTATCAGAATCGGAATATATACAGCAGGTTTTCTCCTGCTTTTCATACTTCTTCGAACCATTCTGCGCAGTATTTCCCGTAGGGTACATTCCCGTAAAGGCTCAGGCCGCCAGCAAAAATTGTAGTATTTACTAATGTATGTTACATAATATATAATGTAGTAGCAAAGAATGGTAAATAATTGATTCCTAAGTTGAAATTCTATTAAGGGGTGTTGCTAATATGACTTCAAAGCCTATTCGCAATGTGCGGGAAATAACCACTCTTAAGGATATGCTTGAACAAAGTGCTGCTTTGTTTGCTGAAAGAGATGCATTCACACTTAAGGAAAAAGACGGCACATATAAAGCTGTCACTTATAGAGATTTCAAACATGAAGTAGACGCATTGGGCACCGCATTGATAGACCTAGGCTTAAGGGGCAGGTTTATTGCAGTTATTGGAGAGAACCGTTACGAGTGGTGTCTGTCCTATCTTGCCGTAGCAAACGGCAGCGGTATAGTAGTCCCTCTCGATAGAGAGCTGCCGCCCTCTGAGGTTGAGAACCTGGTTACACGTTCAAATGCCAGTGCGATACTGTTTTCAGGAAAACATGAGAAAGATATGAGGCAAATTGCATCCACAGTCTCTTCAGTCGAATATTTTATCAATATGGATGCAGAAGAGGATGATGGCCGCTTCCTCTCTTTTAGAAAGCTTATCCGGAAGGGAATTTCTCTTTTGGCCGCCGGAAACCGTACCTATCTTGACAGTAATATTGATGCAGAAGCTTTCAATATTTTAATATTTACATCCGGGACCACCGATCTTGCCAAAGGTGTTATGCTATCTCACAAAAATATTACAACAGATATAATGTCAGTCTGTTCTGTATTATATATCGACGAGACGGACTCGACGCTGTGTATGCTTCCGCTGCATCACACCTATGCTTGTACGACCAGTTTCCTGCTTATGCTTTACAACGGCTGCAGGATATCCTTTATAGAAGGGCTAAAGCATATCGCAAAGAATCTGAAGGAGACCAGTCCGACCATACTTCTGGCAGTCCCGCTGCTGTTGGAATCCATGTATAAAAAGGTGTGGGATTCGATCAACAAGCAGAAGAGCACAGCAAGAAAGGTAAAAATAGCCCTGTTCATCAGTAACTTTGCCTATAACCTCCTTGGCCTGGATATTCGAAGAAAGCTCTTCAAACAGATACATGATAATATCGGCGGCAATGTAAGACTGATCATATCCGGCGCCGCTGCAATCGACCCTGCTGTATCTAAGGGTTTCCGCTCCTTTGGCATCATAATGCTTCAAGGGTATGGCCTTACAGAGTGCTCACCAATAGTCACTGTGAATCAAGTAGAGAAATTCCGCGATGATTCCATCGGTCTTTCGCTCCCCTGCAACGAGCTCATGATCTATAAGCCTAACAAGGAAGGGATCGGTGAATTGATTGTAAAGGGACCTAACGTAATGCTGGGTTATTTCGAAAACAAGCTTGCAAGTGAGAAAGTACTCCGGGATGGCTGGTTTTTCACCGGCGATCTTGGAAAGATGAATAAGGATGGATTCTTCAGCATTACCGGCAGGAAAAAGAACGTCATCGTTACAAAGAATGGGAAAAACATTTACCCTGAAGAGGTCGAGGCATACCTGGACAAAAGTCCATTCATTGCAGAATCTATGATTTATGGCAAGGATGATGAGGCTTCAGAAGAAACCTTTGTCTACGCTATGATCGTTCCGGCAATGGATATCATACGTGAGAAGCTTGGAAAGCAGGATGTATCGGAGGATGAAGTCTTCAGGATCATTGATACTGAGGTCAAGAACGTCAACAGAAACATGCAGCTGTACAAGCGTATTCGCCGCTTTAGAGTGCGTGAAGAGGAGTTTGCTAAGACCTCCACCAAAAAAATCAAGCGTTATATTGAAAAGATCGGATAGATATTGTAGAGCAGGTCTGCTAACTAAAAAAAAAGTTCGGTGCCGGGCACCGAACTTTTTCATTTTTTAGACTATTTTACAACAATATTAACCAGCCTGCCCGGAACTGCAATTACCTTGAGCACCATCGCGCCCTCCAATATCGCTTTTACATTTTCATTGTGCATAGCAGCTTCCTCTGTCTGTGCTTTATCGAGCCCGGACGGAAGCATAATTTTTTCTCTGATCTTGCCGTTGAGCTGAATAACAATCTCTATCTCATCTTTGACAAGTGCTTTCTCATCCCAACCCGGCCACTGCTCATTAAATATGGAGTATGGCTTTCCCATCTTCTCCCATAGCTCCTCTGTCAGATGCGGTGCGAATGGAGCCATAAGTTTAAGCAGATCAATGATGGTATCTCTATACAGCACCACATTCTTAACTGATGCGGATTCATATTTATACAAAGCATTCACCAGTTCCATGATTCTCGCTATGGATGTGTTGAACTGGAATCTTTCAGAGTCCTCCGTAACCCCTTTGATGGCAAGATTCCGAACATAATTCAGTTCCTTTTCCTCACTGCCCATAACAGCATCCGATTGTACTGCAAGTTCTGCTATACCCTCTACCAATCTCTCCACTCTGCCAACAAACCTGGAAATGGCCTTTATACCATCATCACTCCATGGTCCGCCTTCTGTATAGGCAAAGCCAAAGGCCAGATACATCCTGAAAACATCGGAACCGTTCTCCTTGATATATTCGTCCGGAGATATAGTATTGCCTTTTGATTTACTCATTCTGTTACCATCAGGACCCAGTATCGTTCCCTGATGTACCAGTGACAGGAATGGTTCATCAAAATGCAGGTATCCCATATCACGCAGCGCCTTGGTAAAAAATCTGGCATAAAGCAGATGCATTGCAGCATGTTCCGCTCCACCTACATATTTATCTACCGGCAGTATCTTATCGATCCATTCGGTATTGAAAGCTTCATTTGAGTTTCTGTTGTCCGGATAACGCAGGTAATACCATGAGGAACACACAAAGGTGTCAAGTGTATCCGGGTCTCTCTTCGCTGGCTTGCCGCACTTCGGGCAGGGTACATTAATAAATTCTTCACACTTGGCCAGAGGTGACTCGCCGTCAGGCTTGAATTCTACGTTGTATGGCAATTCCACCGGCAGATCCTTTTCAGGAACCGGTACTGCACCACAATGCTCGCAATGGATTATCGGAATCGGCGATCCCCAATAGCGTTGTCTTGAAACAAGCCAGTCTCTGAGCCTGTAGTTAATCTTCATTTCTCCTCTGCCCTGCTCATCAAGCTTGTGGACTATCCCTCTGCGGGCATCCGCAGATCCGAATCCGCTAAACTCGGCACAGTCAGTCAGAATGCCATCCTCCACAAAAGGCAGTTCATTATCGGTATCAGCTTCTCCTTTTATGACCCTTCTGATGGGAAGATTGTACTTCTTTGCAAAATCATAATCTCTTTCGTCATGAGCAGGTACTGCCATCACGCAGCCTGTTCCATACCCGGCCAGCACATAGTCTGCGATCCAGATAGGCACCTTTTCACCATTAACGGGATTGATTGCATAAGCTCCGGTGAATACACCCGTTTTTTCTCTTGTGGTGGAAAGCCTCTCTATTTCGGTCTGCTTGCGCGACATTTCTCTGTAATTTGCAACAGCTTCTCTGTTTTCTTCCGTGGTAATCCTGTCCACAAGTTCATTTTCCGGCGCCAGCACAACATACGTCACCCCATAAAGAGTATCTGCGCGTGTGGTGAATACCTTAAACGAAAAATTCCCATCGGCGCCATCAAACACAAGCTCAGCACCTTCTGATCTGCCAATCCAGTTCTGCTGGATCTTCTTCGTCTTTTCAGGCCAATCCAGACCAGGCAGACAGTCCAGCAATTCCTGTGCGTAATCTGTAATTTTATAAAACCACTGAGTCAGATCCTTCTTCGTTACCTCATTCTTACATCTCTCGCAGGCGCCATTTTCGACCTGTTCATTTGCCAATACAGTTTTACAGCTTGGGCACCAGTTCACGGGTGCTTTCTTCCTGTAGGCCAGATTGTGCTCATATAGCTTAAGGAATATCCACTGTGTCCATTTATAATACTCAGGATCACATGTGACAACCTCATAATCCCAGTCAAATGAGGCGCCCATCTTCCTTAGCTGCTTTTCCATAGTGCTGATATTCTTATATGTAGAATCCTTCGGATGGATACCGGTTTTAATTGCATAGTTTTCCGCAGGCAGTCCAAACGCATCAAAGCCTTGAGGATGAAATATGTTGAAGCCCTGCATTCTCTTCATCCTTGCCCATGAGTCTGTCAGTCCATAATTATACCAGTGTCCTACATGAAGGTTTGCTCCCGAAGGATATGAGAACATTTCGAGGCAGTACAGCTTTTTTTCAGCCCTATTAGAATCAAACCTGTACAATCCTGTCTCTTCCCATTTTTTTTGCCATTTTTCATCTGTGTTTGTTGAGTACGCCAATCTGAACAGCTCCTTTCCAAGCCATTTCATGTTGTCACGCTACAAGCTTTACCACGCTGTCACAAAATTCAAGTGTCATTGAGCTTTCTATAACGCTAACGATATGATCGGGAAATCCCCGTTATTTTCTATTATCATCAGGTGTTCTGAATTTGCCATCCGCCCAGAGCCTCTCGAGATTGTAAAAACTTCTGTCCTCTTCATGGAAAATGTGGATCACCAGCTCGCCAAAGTCCAGAAGAATCCACCTCGCGCTCTCATAACCCTCTTTGTGAATCAGGTTGAACCCTGCCTCATTCATTTTCAGATCCAGTTCATCTGCAATCGTCCTTATATGAATCGTAGAGGTTCCGCTGCATATAATGAAATAATCTGCAAGTGTCGAAACCTTTGATATGTCAATGATCTCAATATTTCTTGCTTTTTTGTCTTCCAGAATTGCATATGCTTTTTCCGCAATTTTATCTATACCCAAAACAACCCTCCTCAGCTTATTGATTAATATTATAACACCTCGGTTCAAAATGAAATTTTTCGGCTGTAGAAAAATTTCATTACCCGGGATGCATGGGCGAGCAGATGACAAGGTCATCGACCAGCCTCAGCGGTGTTTCAACGAGGCGGGAGATATTCTCACACCGTTTTCTTTCGATTAATCGAAAGAAAATATCTGAAAACCAAATTGGTACCCGCCACTAGTAGAAGTGGGG
>JAEYRF010000094.1 GCA_023409615.1 Bacillota bacterium
GGATGCCACTGCGGATAAGCTCGTCACAAAAAATCGCCAATAGCGGTAAGTGTATGGATTCCGTCTTTAGCCTTAATCGTCCGGCAGAGGCACAAACGCTCTGGCAGCTTTATCTTATGCACCGTCAAATCGCCTGATTTACGACTATTACGGCTTTGGGCTTACATCAATGGTTATTGGATGGGAAAAGAGCGGAACCGACCGCTCATTCCCCATATTGATTATATATCCCTCTGCGCCTGTAATGTGTGTGAAGCAGTTCGTGGGATTTGTGCCCGAGAGGCGAGCCCAGGAATTCTTCGTATAGACTGCTCACAGAAGGATTCTCATGAGATTTCCTCAATTGCTTTCCTTCATCTTCCCTGTATATCGCTTCAAGACGCTTGTTTCTGATGACGTTATTTGTCGGCCTTGGCTGGCCGCCGCCGCTGATACAGCCTCCGGGGCAACCCATCACTTCAATGAAATGGTAGGGAGAAGTTCCTTCGGTAACCTCCTTCATTAGTTTGGCTGCGCCGCTCAGGCCGCTTGTAACCGCTATTTTCAGTGTCACACCGTCAAGAAAGCAGAAGCTTTCAAGAGGCTTCTCAATGAGCACCTCTGCGGTTTTAATCTGCTCCAGCCCCATGATAGGAGTCACATGCAGCTTGCCGAAT
Source organism: Bacillota bacterium (assembly GCA_023409615.1). Taxonomy (GTDB): domain Bacteria; phylum Bacillota; class Clostridia; order Acetivibrionales; family DTU013; genus JAEYRF01. Next base: position 657 of record JAEYRF010000094.1, read on the forward strand.
GGCAGTTCACGTCCCGTGATGATCTCATAAACCGTTCTTAATGCCGCTTCCATGACTCCGCCTGTTGTTCCGAAAATATCAGCCGCACCTGTTGAGAGACCCAGCGGATTGTCAAATGCGGCATCCTCCAATGACTTGAAATCGATACCTGAATCCTTGATCATACGCGCCAGTTCTCTGGTCGTCAAAACCGCATCAACATTAGGCAGTCCCCCGTTTACCATTTCAGGCCTGGTTATCTCATACTTCTTAGCCGTACAGGGCATGACAGATACAACAAACAGGCTTTCAGGGTTGATTCCCAGCTTATCTGCATAATAGCTCTTGATCAACGCTCCCAACATCATATGAGGTGATTTGCAGCTGGAGAGATGGTCAAGCTCATCAGGCCAGGTGTGTTCAACATATTTAATCCATCCAGGGCTGCAGCTGGTAACCATCGGAAGCACTGAGCCTTTCCCTGAAAAGGCGTCAGCCACCCGTGACAACAGTTCATTACCCTCTTCAATAATCGTGAGATCCGCTGCAAAATTGGTGTCGAATACGTCGTCAAAGCCCATTCCCTTTAATGCTGCCGCCATTTTTCCGGTGACAAGTGTGCCGGGATCATAGCCGAATTCTTCTCCAAGTGCAGCTCTCACTGCAGGGGCAGTTTGAATCACTACCCTCTTATCTTTATCAAAGAGTGCATCCCATACCACCTGTGTGGAATCCTTCTCCTGCAGTGCGCCAACGGGACATACTGTTGTACACTGGCCGCAAAAGGTACAGTTCACACTATTGAGAGGCAAATCTACTGCAGGTCCGATCACTGATTTAAAGCCTCTGTTCTGAACATTCAAAATACCGACACCCTGGATACTGTTGCACATCGTAACACATCTTCTGCACAAAATACATTTTGAGGTGTCTCGAACAATAGAAGGGGACATATCATCTAACACTGCTTTAGATTTCTCTCCCTCGAAACGTGGCTTGCCGACACCCAGCAGTTCTCCAAGCTTTTGGAACTCGCAGCTTTGATTCCTTGTACAGCTCAGACAATCCTGCGGATGATCCGAAAGCATGAGTTCATAGAGCAGCTTTCTGGTTTTCTTCACTTTCTCTGTGTTTGTGCGGACCACCATTCCCTCATTTACAGGAACAATGCAGGAGGCCTGAAGCGTTTTGGCGCCTTCCACCTCCACCACACATATTCTGCATGAGCCGGCCTGATGGACTCCCTCCAGATAGCACAGGCTGGGTATGATAATGTTATTTTTTCTTGCCGCCTCCATGATAGTATCGCCTTCGATGGCGCTAACTTTTTTATTATTGATCGTAAGATTAATCATTCTCAGCACCTCCTGTCGCATCTGAGGCATCTCATAGCCTCTGCAATTGCATTGAGCTTGTGGAATCCCACAGCAACCTCATTAAAGCTATGGCTTCGCTCCTCGGGCGTAAGGAACTTCATCGGGAACCTTTCATGCTCTATGATTTCCTTTTCATCCGTCGGTTTCGGGATGTCGATCTCTTCTCCGGTATTGAGTTCGCCCTTGCCGCCAAGGAATTTATCAATTGCCTTTGCGGCATTCTTTCCGTCTGCGATAGCTTTGATTACAGTGTCGGAACCTCTGACTACATCACCTCCGGCAAATACGCCCTTCATCTTAGTCATCAAGGTATCACGATCAGTTACAAATGTTCCCCATTGGGTAAGCTCAACCTCATCCCTGTTGATGAACGGCAGATCGGAGTACTGGCTCACTGCAGGGATCACAAAATCCACCTTCAGAATGAACTCTGAGCCGGAAACGGGCTTCGGCTTTCTCCGTCCGCTTGAATCGAATCCGCTCAATTCCATCTTGACACATTCGATCTCTCTGACCCTGTCTTTGCCGATAAATCTAACTGGCGCCACAAGAGGTACAATCCTGACGCCTTCTTCCACAGCATCCCTTATTTCTCTTGCATCTGCGGGCATATCTTCCACCAGCCGCCTGTAAAGTACCGTTACTTCCTGCGCTCCAAGCCTCAATGCAGTTCGTGCTGCATCTATTGCCGTGTTTCCTCCGCCGATAATCGCCACTGTCCCCTTTATCTTCACTTCATTACCAAGATTCACATCTCTGAGAAAGTCCAGGCCGTGATACACACCCTTCATCTCTTCACCGGGTATGTTGATTTTATTTGAGAATTGCGTTCCTGTAGAAATATACAATGCGTCATATTTGTTCCTTAACTGATAGAAGGTCATGTCAGTGCCGATTTCTGTATTGAGATGTATTTTAACACCTACCTGTTCGATCATTTTGATCTCATGCTGCAATACTGTTATGGGAAGTCTGTATTCCGGAATCCCGAACGCAAGAACACCTCCGGCTACAGGCTGCGATTCATACACGTCTACATCATAGCCGAGTCTTGCCAGATAATAGCCACAGGTCAGGCCGGAAGGACCCGCACCGATGATTCCGACATTTTTGCCCTTCTTGGGAAATACCAGATCCATGTACGGTTCTTCATTCTTCAGCACATAATCTGCCACATACCGTTTGAGATCGGCAATTGCAACCGGTTCGTCCAGCTGTCCCCTTCTGCATTTGCTCTCGCATTCATGTGTACAGACTCTGCCGCAAACTGCAGGAAAAGGATTTTCCTTTCTGATGAGGTTGTATGCGTCCCTGAGCCTCCCGGCAGCAACCAGTGCAACATAGCCGGGTACATTCACGCCGGCAGGGCAGGCATTCTGGCATGGTGAAATGAACATGTCGGCACACACACCGGCACGGCAGTATTTATATTTGATATGCTCCTCATATTCCTCCCTGAAATTGCTGATCATGCTAAGCACTGGGTTCGGCGCTGTCTGGCCGAGTCCGCATATTGCAGCTTCCTTAATCATTGCTCCAAGCTCCTGCAATGCTTCAATGTCTCCCTCTTCTCCCTGCCCCTTTGTGATTTTCTCAAGGATATCCAGCATCCTTTTCGTTCCAAGCCTGCAAGGAACGCATTTCCCACAGGATTCCTCCTGTATGAATTCCATGAAAAACCTTGCCATGTCAACCATACAGGTATCCTCATCCATAGTGATCAATCCACCGGAACCCATAATCGCACCTAGTTTCACCAGTGCATCATATTCCATGGGGGTGTTGAGGTGGTCTCTGGTGATACACCCTCCTGATGGGCCGCCTGTCTGAGCTGCCTTAAATTCTTTGTTCTTTCTGACGCCGCCGCCAATATTAAAAATAATCTCTCCAAGTGTTGTACCCATCGGCACCTCAACAATACCTGTATTATTGATCGCACCTGCCAGTGCGAACACCTTCGTACCCTTGCTGTTACCGGAACCGTAGCCGGAAAACCAGGTGCTGCCGTTGAGAATGATAGGCGGTATGTTTACATAGGTTTCAACATTGCTAATAATAGTAGGTTTGCCGAAGAGCCCCTTTTGAAAAGGAAACGGCGGCTTTTGCCTGGGTTCACCGCGTTCACCCTCAATCGATGCCATTAGTGCCGTCTCCTCACCGCAAACAAAAGCTCCTGCGCCAATCCTGATTTCAATATCGAAATCAAATCCTTTATCAAGGATATTCATGCCAAGCAACCCGGCTTCTCTGGCGCTTTTGATCGCCATATCTAGCCTTTCCACGGCCAGCGGGTATTCCGCCCGGACATAGACATAACCTTTACGGGCGCCGATGGTATAGCCGCTGATCATCATTCCCTCAATCACACTGTGTGGATCGCCTTCCAGGATACTCCTGTCCATAAACGCACCGGGGTCTCCCTCGTCTGCATTGCAAACCAGATATTTTACAGGGTCTGCTGCTTTCATTCCTGATTCAAGCTTTATCCCCGTTGGAAAGCCCGCTCCGCCGCGTCCCCGGAGTCCAGATTTTTTAACCTCGTCGGCGACCTGCACAGGCGTGAAGTTATTCAACACTCTCGAAATTGCCATATATCCATCATTTGCAATGTATCCTTCCAATGAACCATAATCGATACTACCGCAATTTCTCAGAGCAATTTTTACCTGATTCTTAAAAAAATCAATATCTTCTATATATGGTACATTCCGACCCAGCTTTGTATCAAAATATGTCTTGTCAATTTTAATATTTCCCCGGAGCAGATGAGAGGTCACTATAGCCGGTATATCCTGAGGCGTGAGCTCTGTGTAGAATACCCCCTTTCCTGGTACAACAATATCGCTTCGGGTGCTCGCGGCATTACTTCCGGCGCTCTCAACATTTTTTGCAGCACCAACAGTCTTCCTCGCGATATCAGAGCCATGCAATAATGTTATCAGCATCACAGGGCCAAGATCGCAGGTTCCTATACAACCTGTCTCTATCAGATGCACATCATCCGCCAGGTCTTTATCTTTTAGGGAATCAATCAGCGAATCTCTGACCGCGTGGCAGTTTGAAGAGATGCAGCCTGCGCCGGAGCATATGATTATTTTGTATTTCTTCCCGCCTGTCTCTTTTTTATAGTTGTCACTTATCTGTAAAAGATCTGTCTGATTCCATATTTTCATATTCCTTCCCATGTTTGCCCTCCTCATCAATACTGATCCAGGATACCGCGCAGCTTATCCGGATTAACCTGTTTGTAAACCCTGTCATTAATCATCATAGCCGGAGCCAATCCACAGGCGCCAATACAACGCATTACTTCAAGAGTAAATTTGCCGTCTTCTGTTGTCCCTCCAACATCTACCCCCAGAATATCCCGGAGCTTTTCGATAATTTTTTTGCCCCCCCTGACATAGCAGGCTGTACCCAGGCAAACCTTGATGGAGTTTTCGCCCTTCGGCATCATAGAAAAATATGAATAGAATGTGATGACACCGCTTACTTCGGAAAGCGGTCTGTTGAGTTTTTCCGCTATAAATTGCTGTAATTTGAGCGGAAGATAACCGTAAATGCCCTGTGCCAGGTGAAGGATCTGAATCAGATTTCCCTCCTTGTCCTTGTACTCCTCAACGATCTGTGCAATTCTGGCAAGCTTTTCACTTTCTGTTTCACTTTTGCACATGCAGGACTTGGTTTGAGTGCTCATAAATGACCTCCTTGATATACCTTTTGCAGGCAAAATCCGGAATTTGGGCAAACAAAATATTCTTAATCTGAAAACTTTGGTTATTTTTTAACAATCAAAAATGTCGCAGTAATCGTCAATCAATGATGTAGTAAATAAGAAGCAAATAAGAAGTGGATAAGAAGTGAATAAACAGTCGAGCTTTGATGTGGTTTTCCATAGTTTGTTAATTTATTAACTATTGTATGGATTTAAATACATTGTAACACACAATTTCATTGTTATCAAGATGGAAAAATTAGTATTTCACAATGTTATGTACTGATTTTAATACACTAGTAGTGTGGCGTGTAGGGGGACGTTTCTTCCAGTTTGTAAAACCGAAGAAACGTCCCCCCTCATATTTACATAAAAAAAGAGAGCCCGGTACCTTCCAAGCCCTCGTTTTACAATCCGATTTATCCCATGATAACATCTACTTTATGGATCTTGCCGTCACCAAAGATTGGCAGGACATTGCCGATGAATTCTTTACCGTCGATAGTAAGCAGCCTTATACCCTTGGAAACATGCTGTGGATTAGTAACAGTGATGTCATAAACCGCCCCTCTGAAGCTTCTTGTAATGCTAAAGCTGTCCCATTCCTTTGGAATACATGGATCAACAGCAAGTCCGTGATAATCGGGCTTAATCCCAAGAATGAACTGGGAGATGGCAACAAAGTTCCATGCCGCTGTGCCTGTCTGCCATGAATTCTTTGCTTCCCCATGTCTCTTGGCATCCTTGCCTGCTATCATCTGAGAGTACACATACGGCTCCATCCGGTGAAGATCACTTATGTCCTCCCTGTATGCAGGAGCAATTGTGGAGTAACACTCGAAAGCCTTATCTCCTCTTCCTATTGTTGCCTCTGCACACATGATCCATGGATTGTTGTGGCAGAATACAGCTGCGTTTTCCTTATATCCCGGCGGGTAAGAAGAAATTTCACCCAATTCAACATGGTACTTTGTATATGCGGGGTTCAACAGCACCAGCCCGTGCTTCGTGCCCAAGTGTTTCCATGCTGAATCCAAAGTCTTCACAGG
>JAEYRF010000224.1 GCA_023409615.1 Bacillota bacterium
GTTCCCATACATGTGCTGACTTTAAATTTACCCTTAGGCTTGAGAGAAAATTGGGTATAGAATGTTACAACACCGTAAACCTCAGAAAGGGATACATTAAGACCCTCCGCTATTTGCTTCTGAACGCTCATAGGAAGATATCCATATACATCCTGTGCTTCATGCAGTACTGGTATCAATGCACCTTTGGCACCTCTGTTTTTTTCAATAATTTCCTGCAATTTGCGCTCTTTTTCATCAACGCATCCACAGCAGCTTGTGCTCATTATTTTGAACCCCCAGTCCATATATTAATTTTGTTAACTATTTCACAATGTAACCGCTAATAGTATAACAAAATAATTGTACAAATACAATAAGATTTATCAATAAATTTTTCAATAATGTTTGTATACATTATACAAATAGACGGATAATGTCATGAGGGCACAATCCTGTTGATTTCGGTATTTCCACCAGACTCTCTCTTTCTAAGATATCTCCTAAATTATGAGAATCAGAGGACTTGATAAGTTTGTAACAGTCCAATTGAGGATGAGTTGCCCTATAATTAAGTCTGTCACATTTTTTAGATATTTCCAGATATTTAACCCCAAGTTCTTCCGGAATCCAACCAAGGTTGGTAATCATACTATTGGAAGTTCTGTCAACATGCGCAGGAATTACTGCACCGCCAAGACCTCTGACTATTGAAAATATCTCATCGGTGGTGAGAGTAGTTGCGTTGATGAGCAAACGATCCTCTTCACCGGTGATTTGATCGTTTTCATCCATATAAAACTGATGCCCAAAAATATCTGTCCTGTTCTTAATTGCAGGAAGTGTCTGATAAGTCTTTTGATTTAATTCAAACGCACTTTTCAGGTCTGGCAGAAGGCAGATAAGATGCACCTCTTCGCTAGATTCCAGCTCCATGCCCGGAACAAAAACAAGCCCGTTGTTACGGGCACATATGCTCACTGCCTCCAGATTGCCTGTGGAGTTATGGTCTGTAAGGGCAATTGCATCAAGGCCTTTTAGAATAGCCATATTCACGATATTATTCGGCGTCATGTCGTTGTCTGCACAAGGTGAAAGAGCCGAATGAATGTGCAGATCCACAGCATATTTCATTTTAGATACCACACTCATTTGCGATACAACAGATTTGGTAAGTGGTAAGTTCCGAACGGACGATTATTACGTTTTCGCTAATCGCCTTTTTGATAGTTGGCTCATCTACTTCAATGTTTTCCGGAATAATAACGCATGAAAGCTCTGTCAGAGATGCTACAGCAACAATATTCAAATGTGTGTGGACGGTTATCCACGCCGAACCCTTCGCAGCATGCGACATGACCCAGCTAAGCAGATCTCCGCAGTATATACCCGTCACCTCAGCATCTGTACTATGTTCTCCTGTCAGTACTTCTGCTCCTAGTCTTGATACTAATTCCGACACTACCATCTATCTATTCCTCCATTACTTTGTTATTCATCATTAACACGATCTGTTCCTTACACTGTTGTATTGCTTTTCTCTTCCAGCACTTTCATCTGAGCCGCCAAATCCCGCACTTTTTCTCGGAGTTTGACAATACAGTCTGTTTCCTGTGCAATCCCTCTTACAATATCTTCAGCGAGCGCATGGCAGCTTGGAGCCCCACAAGCCCCACAGTCAAGCCCTGGCAATCCGGAATTGATTTTTTCAAGATCCTCAAGCTTTTTCATTGCTTTTCCAAAATCATCATCAAGCTTCATTATCGGCTTATATGCAATTTTTTCTGTCCAGTCCATATTTTCATCGTAAGTGTCCTGCAGCATTTCATTTTTATCAGCCGCTCTTGCGTCATCCACGTGTTTCTTGATCCTTGTCTTTGCAACATAGACATTTTCGACTGTCAGCGGCCCTCCCAGACATCCGCCGGTACAGGAAAGCGCTTCTATAAAATCGATACCTTCGATTTTGTCATTCTCTACCGCATCAAGGATCGTAATGACATTATGAATACCGTCTACAGCCAAAAATCTGTCTGTGCCAATCGCCAAGGCCTCTCCACCGGAGTTAGCCCACCTGATTCCTTCAAATCCGGCTTGTTCTAATTGATCAGGATCCTTAATCTTATCAAGACTCGAAAGTAGTTTCAGGTAAATATCTTTTATTGAGATCACGCCATCCACGGAGGATTTCTTGCTTTCATACGGTGCCTTTACACTTGTGGCTTTCGCAGCACATGGCGTAATAAAAAATACTCCGATATCTGCCGGATCCAGATTTTTCTGCGCAGCAGTCTTCTTTTTAATTATTTTCGCCGCAACCTGCATTGGAGATTCCAGCTTGACCAAATGGTCGATCAGATTCGGAAAGCGAACCTGTATCAGTTTAACAACGGCCGGACAGGCTGAAGATATAAGAGGTTTTTTAATATTTTTTTCCTGCAGCAGTTTCTTTGTGGCATCAGTTACAAACTCTGCAGCTCTGGCTACTTCATATACATCATCGAAACCAATGTATTTTAATGCGTTTAAAATACTGTTTCTGGTATAATCAGTCTTGAATTGCCCGTACAATGTCGGGGCAGGAATAGCAATTCTATATTTAAATTGATTAATACTTGAGAAATCATCTGTTATAGCTTTTTTTGCATGATATGGACATATCCGTATACACTCGCCACAATCAATACAACGCTCGTTAATTATACGGGCTTTGCCTTCCGTGACTCGTATTGCTTCAGTGGGGCACCTTTTGATACAGTTGGTACACCCCCTGCACTTTTCTCCATCAAGTGTTACCGAATGAAAATAATTCTCCATACCCTCACCTCTTCAGGCTGATGTCAAATTACCGCTGCCATATGCTTCAGTCCCGAACACCAAACTCCACTGTAATTGTTACTGTCGTACCATTCCCAATGCTTGATTCAACATCAAGCTTGTCCGCATATCTTTTTATATTCGGTAGTCCCATACCTGCTCCAAATCCCATCTCCCGCACTTCGTCAGAAGCTGTTGACCAACCTTCCTGCATAGCAAGTGCAATGTCGGGAATACCGGGTCCATGATCGCTAATACGTACTACAATTTTCTCACTGTCGATTTCAACATCGGCATACCCGCCATTCCCATGTATAACAGCATTTATTTCAGCCTCATACATAGAAATTGCAGTCTTCTTTATGAAACCAGGATCGATGCCAAGCTGTACCATCATTTTTTTTACATTGCTTGAAGCTTCACCCGCATAGGTAAGATCAAATGCCGGTATGTCATAGTGCAGTTTCATCAAACTGTCGCTCACTACCAAACACCCTTTCCTGTCAGACCTGCTTCATATAGTTTCCCACATGCAATAAACATTGGATTGCAAGTGGTCATAACCATTATGCCTTTCTCTGAAGCCAGTTCCAGTATATTCTCTCCAGGAGTCTTTCCTCTCACAAATACTACTGCATTAATATCCATCATTTCAGCAGTCCTGATCACCTGTGGACTGACAAGCCCTGTCAGCAGCAATACATTTTCCTTCACATATGCCATAACATCGCTCATCAAATCGGAACCACAGGCAGATATAATCTCCATCTCCAGATTGTCCCCTGATAGCAGATCAGCATCAAGGATATCAATTACTTCTCTTAATTTCATATACTTGCCCCTTAAAGAATTAATCATATCTTCCATACTTAGTTCACTTATATCTCATTAGTGGAACGCTAAAGCTTTTTTATATCATACCATGTTGTTAATGAATTAACAATATTGCAAACGAGGGTTATATGCAATCTTGGACTTGCAATGCTCAAATTTGAGCAGCCACAGGCAATTTGGCAGCCTAGACCACCAAATTTGAGCAGCTACAGGTAGCTTAAGCGCAATTGTAAGGCTGAAATGATTTAGTCAACCGGCACGGCATTTTTAACAGCTTCTTCAGGAATGCTGACCACAAAATCTCCATCGTACTCGCTGAAACGGATTTCAAATTCCATATCCATTTTTGTATCTGCTCCGGCCTCCGCGTTCGTTGCAGGCTGCAGCATCTTCACATACATCTCGATGCTATTGATAAGGGCGTTATTTTTATCCAAAGAGATACGCAATGAAAAATCATTGTATTTTATTTCTTGCTTTGTGTCCTGGTTGAAGCCTAAGCTCTGCTCATCTATTGCCTTTTTGAAATAGTCAACCAGAAACACATCCCCCTCCAGCACTATCTCATCAGCGCTCTCGTCGGATACCTGATTCAGGCCTGCACACAAGACTTCGGCTTTCGTCAGTAAATTTTCATACTCCTTGTTTTCAAATAGCTTATTATACTCTTCCGGCTTATATATTTTCTTGGACCAGCCACTGGTTACCATGTCTTTTATGTACATTGCGTTATCATAGTAGTAACTCTCCGACGATATACTCATCCCCATAATGTTTATCTGTGTTTTCATGCTCATATCTTTTCCCTTGTTATCAATATCTGCCTGAGAATGAGCGCCGAATTCCGTTTTTCCAGCTTCTAATTCTAAAATACCTGTGACATATGTTTCCTGTTTATTTTTTTTCACCTTTCCGCTTTCCTCATTTGATTTGTCCAGCAACAGCTTTAAACTGTCATATTTTGCTATATCACAGATAAAAGCAGCTTTCATAGAACCATCCCAGATAACTTTCCGGTTCAGGGCTTCCGCCACAAACCGAAGTGGTATGTATGTTGAATTTTGATAAAGAATCGGGGCAGCATTGAGCGTAATTGGTTTATCGTCTACAAAGGCTTCCTTCTGATTGATCAGCAGGTAGATCTTTGTCTGCCCATCCCATACAGTGACACTTTTTTCTGTGCCATTATATATGATATGCTTATCATCGTTAGGTACTCCAAGCTTGACAAGCAATTCTCTCAACGGCAGCAGCGTGCTGTTGCTGACGGATAGCGGCACCTTTTGAAATTTAGTGATCTCACCGTCCATGATTATTTTGATATCAGGGACTTCAATCGGTTTTGGCGTCTGAACTGACTGCGTCGTTTGAGCAGTCTGATCTGTTTGGAGTGTTTGCGCTGTTCCTTCAGCAAATGCAACCCCCGTAAATAAAAACGCAGTGGCAAGAACAGTAGATATCAATACCTTTATTTTCATATTTATACCCCTTAGAATAGATTTCGCCTGTGCATAAATTCTGCCAGAGGCGTATAATAACCTCACTTGTGTGGTTATTATACCATTGAAGAGGTACATCTGGCAATTGCCGGGGAATAGCAACGGAGAGCAGTGAAAACAAATGTTTATATGATATAGAAATTCCCACAACAAATATACTTATTGTGCAGGCGGTGAGAGTGAGACCCGTTATAGAAAACTTACCCTTCAAAAGCACCTCA
>JAEYRF010000004.1 GCA_023409615.1 Bacillota bacterium
AATCTTCAAGCTGTATTTGTGAAGATAAATCATAAATTATATATACCCATCATCCAACCTGAAAACACAACTTTTAAAATCCGTTGGCATTGGCGGCAGCAAAAAGAAATGTTTTGTTAAAAGATAATTTCCTTCGGAGCAGGTACAAAGTCTTGATGTGCAGCACAAATAGATATTAGATAATTTCCATCTGTATAGTACTGTTTAAAATGCCATGTCCCCCCGTCCTTCATCGAAAAGGGCTTGTCCCAGGGCAGAACACTGAAGCTTTCAGGAGGGAGATTCAATCCCAGGCCGGTTGCTTTCATCAGGCTTTCCTTTAAGGTCCATAACTCAAAAAACTTCTCATCTCGTTTACCTCTGCCATTTGTTAAGTATTCCAGTTCACTTTTTTGAAAACATCTTTGGGCTACTGCCATGTCGGCACTTTCAATACGCTCGACATCCACTCCCAACGGATAAAAATCCACGGCAAGCACCACATAATCTCCCCCATGAGATAAGCTAAAACACTTTTCACCATTATGTAAGGCAGGTTTGCCGTATGAATTGTAAATAAGCTCTTCATCTTTTTTGATACCCAATATTTTATTCATCAGCAAACCACCTGCTATACACCGCAATCTATCTGCAAGGAAGACATAGCGTTCTGCTTTTTCTCTTCGTTTTGGCGTAATATCCTCAAGGTAAAGCTCATACTCCGCTGATAATTTTCTTATATCTGTCAGATAAACCTCAATCATTTATTCTCCCGCTATCATCTTTTTCCTGGCAGCGTGCCAAGCGGATGATTGTGCTGTTAAGTCCGATCAATCTTGAATAATTTACACTTCGAGCCAGTGCTTTAACCAGTAAAATCCCGCTGCAGCTATACATGATTTCTTCTTCCTTATACAGGGTAGGATTAAAGGGTATACCCATATCCCGTAAGCCAATGATAATCTCATCCTCCTTGATTCTTACAATAATATCGATATAATTTTTATTATTCTTCTTATATCCGTATTCAATCGTATTGACAGTCATCTCCTCAACAGCCAGACCAACGCGGTTTGCTGTTTTAGCATCTATTTTATGTTTGAGGCAAAAATGGATTACTTTTTCCGAAAGACCTGCCGCTTCGCTTTTTTCATTTTCTATGGTTACGTCTAATGAGTATTCTTCTGCAGCGGATCCGGCAAGCAAAAAAAGTCCTTCCAGACTGCCATCCGAGCGTTTGGCAATTACCTTCGTTACCCCAAGAATCAGAGCAAATGTACATATTTCCGCCAATAAGAAAGCTATCCATATTCCGATGGAACCCCAGAAGATAGAGAGCAGAAATGCCCCCGGGACGACAACAGCAACACCCTGTACTATTGTTATAACTGTGGCGATGAGACTCCGCTGGATGATTTGGAAATAGTACATCATTAAAAATGAGAAACCGGTACCAATAAGGCTTAAAGCAAATATACGAATAGCCTGACTGCCCTGTATAAGCTCAGCACTGCCTCTGATCCCGAAAAGGTAAAGCACCGCGCCGGGAAACAGTTCAAAGACAAGTACCAGGAGGGTAGATGAGATCATCACAACCTTAAGCGCTCTTTTGACAGTGAAACGTACCCCCGCATGGTCTTTTTCCCCATACAGCGTTGCGACAATGGGCATCATTGTCTGTGCAGTACCCGCAATAAACATGGATACAAAAGAAAGACAGGACAAGCACACCGAAAAAGCCACCATTCCCGATGGTCCAAGCCTTATCAGCACAATGGCATTGATACTGAGAATCTTTATAAACATCAGGCTTGCACCAACAGCACTGGGTATTCCGCAGATGACAATTTTAGCCACTGCTTTAAGTTCCTCTTTTCGGAAATAAATGAAATGCAGGCTTCTTCCATTTGATAAAAAGTAACCCAGTAAAACCAGAAGCCCCACAGCATAGCCTAAAACCGTGGCCAGCGACGCTCCGCCTATACCCATTTTGAACCCGATAATAAAGACCAGATCCAAAATCAGATTTACTGCATTAGCCACTATTAAAACAGTGGAGGCCAGACTGGGACGCCCGTCAGCCCGCACAAAGTAAACAGTACCGGGAACTACAATCAGCAGAGGTGCTCCATATACCAATATCCTTAAATACTCCCTTACCATAGGCTGAAAGGTGCTGCTACCTGCCAGCAGGCGCGCCAGTTGATCTAAAAAAACGAGGCCTGCCAACAGGAAAACGATACTTATTGCAAACATCATCAAGATGGACAGGGTAAAGCTCACATCCGCACGCCGATTATCCCGCATCCCCTTGGCAATGGATGCCAGTACAGACCCTCCGACGCCAAACAATGCATATATCGTATTGAAACACAGTGTGACCGGAAGGACAAGATTGACAGCTGCCAAAGCATCTGATCCAAGCGTGTTTCCAACGATAATGCCATCGACAATAATACCCATGGAAAGAGCCATCGTCATCATTATAGTAGGTAGAAAATACTTTTTAAAAACGCTCTGAATCAATTCCCCATTTCGCTCATACATCTGCTGTTTCCTCCTTGAACAATCCCAACCCGGTCAATAATGAAATAAATTTATCTAAATATCCGTCCGTTGTCAGAGGCCATTTAAAACCGCTTCGGTATAAGACTTGCATGGTGTAACTATTTGAGGCGGAAAGCATGAACACTCTTTTCCATCCTTTATAACAGCCGGAGTCGGGATCTGATAATCGATTTCTCCAAGCAGGCTCGTATAATGTAAAATATTCTCCTTTTCCTCATCAAAAGGTGGCGTAGCAGTGAGGCCAATGATATTTGAAGCCCCGATCCCGGTAACTATCTCTTTCATAACAAGAGCCCAATAGTTCTGAAGGTGATGGCATTCATCAAAAATAACCGTTTTAATCTTGCAGCGTTTAAGTTCATCTATAAGCTTTAAGGTATTCGGATGAAGAATATTTGAAATATCGCAATCCGTCTCATTAAGATGCTCCTGCCTGAGTTTTCTGTATATTTTAGATATCTCGGTTTTATATAGCCTGGGGTTTGAGTCCTTCATTCTGCAAATTCTAAGGAGAGCCTCCTCGATGCTTACGTTTTGGCTTCTGCTGACTGTTTCAGCCCATATGTTTTCAGATATCCTGATATAAGCATCATCATCTCCACAGGGTACACTCAGCATTTGATATGTAAAAACGCTTATGGATTTCAAAGCTTGAGTATTGGTGCTTAGACCTGCAACAAGCTCTTCTGCAAACTCATTGGGCCTATCTTCGGGAAGAAACATCTTGAATTTCTCGGCCCACTGGCCTTGTATAGTCGTATTCGGGCAGATGACCAATGTCGGAGCGCCAAGCCTTCTAGCTATTTCCAGACCGACGATCGTTTTTCCCGAACCCGGTGGAGACACCAAATGAAACCTGAATACCTTCTTTCTACCAGTTCCCAATTTTTGGTCAAACTTATCAAGCATCATTTTCTGATGCTTTCTAAATTCATACTTGAAATTCATGACCTCAAAAATATTCATAGCTGTATCTCTCTATTAATGACATTACGAAGTGCTTCCGCTTCATTAATAATCTCATCATAAGCCGACATACCTGACAATTCATTAGAACTTAAGTAAAATTGAGTATTCAAATTGTTAATCAAAGAATAAACTTTTTTTATTTTTTCATCCAGTTGATGGAACGCTTGTGAGTGGGTTCTCTCAGGATGATTATCACTTTTTGCTGATACATATATTTCTATGATTCTGAAGTATACTGCAATGAGTTCAAGGAGTTTTTTTGCAAGCAACTCCTGTGCAGAAGAAGCAGCTGTTTGGGATTTCAATACGTCAAGTAGCTTTGCTTTCATTTCCATTATTTCAACCAGTTCACGTCCGAAATCAAGCCTGCATTTGTTAAAAGCGCTATTAAAAGCTGAATTGCAAGTATCGTTAAGCCGATCAAACTCATTTTTGTTTTCTTTGTTTCTTTTAAATATATTATGTAACCTCATAATAGCCCTCATTAGTGCACCAATCAACATAATCCAGCCTGTAATCTGCAAAAAATCAATATATGTCTATATTATACTATAAACCGTCTGCGGCCGCAGGTTAGTCTATTTCGGATTTGGAAGTTCCTTTACTCTGGTAATTCATATATTACAAAATGATGATCCGTTCGTTCCGGCAGCTCAATATAGATATGCCCCAGTATTTCTTCCCCCGTTCTATAGTAGAACTGTGCAACTGCTTTCGGCGATGCAATATCCCAAAGCATGTACTTCTTTTTGAGACTTATTATACGGCAGAACTCATCCGGGAGCTCAACAGTGCCGATTTGTCTGACCGAAGTAAGATTTGAAACGACCATCTCCAGAATGGGTACACCTGCTTTCTGATGCTGCAGTAAACCCCATTGTCTGTTTTGAGTATTTTGACAGATCAATTTACGTCCAGGTGTAATATTTGCAATCCAGGTAAAGAAGTCACCATGTTCCGTTAACCTTTGGGGATAGTCAAATGGCCGGCCAAGTCTGGTGAAAATCTCCTTCAGCTGTTCCTTGAAGAGCTCAAGCTTTTGAATCGGCGGCAATATCCTGCTGAAGTTCTTATGCTCATTCCCGACCTCGGATGCAGTACCGGCGATATTGAGGTTGTAATACTCCTTAACACCCACCTCTTGAGGGAAGAGCAATGCAAAAATATCCTGAAGGGGTATTGTTACCGTTCCGGCGGATGAGATCATGAAGGCCTCAAGCATTGCAATACCCATTTCGGCTGTAATATCTTCCGGGCTCAGCGGAGTCTGGTTCGGAGTGGTAAGGATACCAAACTGCTGACTTAAAAAGTTTGCTATTTTATGCTCGGGATACCTGAAATCGTTTAAACCAACATTGCCTCTTGTTCCGCAAAGTATCTGTACAATCGTGGGAAGATCATGAGTGGATAAAAACAGTTCCGTATTTTCCGGCAGCGTTCTGGGATCCGCATATTGACCGTTAAAATTCTTATGCGGCGCAACATGCATTTCAGGAATCGGATGCCCGGACATGTTCACCCTCTGGATTGCCTCCTCAACAGCGCTCTGTCTCGGAAGATCTCCTAGAGTCTCCCCTCCTGCTTCCAGCCCGTGACTTAAGACAATCCGGATGATTTTCTCAACATTCCCGACGATTCTGGTTCTGTCCTGCGGATCAATTTCATACCTGCCATGGTCGTTGTCATCTCCGCGCTTCATGATGTACTGGGTCGCATAGCCGCACATGTGATCCAGAAACACGATGTCGATATATTGGGCCAGGTATCTGATTCGATCATTCATCAATTCATAATAAGCTTCTCCATCAGTGACATATGGCGGAACATGCCAATTCTGACCGTTATCGGTTCCAATCTCGTACTCAATATTGAACCCCTTGCCTTGAAGTCCCCATACGTCCCCGCTGGAAGCCGGATCAATCCCAAAGGCAATATTCACCTCGCGCTTTATGCCCAAAGCCATGTACAAATCCTTGATCAGCAGCTGCTGCTCATGAATACAGAACTGTCCGTATTTATATGCTTCGATTTCATTCCTGTTTAGTTCAGCTAGGCGTTTGACCGCCTCACTTCCAGGGTTCTGATATTCCTTCGGCCAGGTTCTGAAATCAGGCTTGGCGTCGACATAAGTGTTCAATACCCTGGATTGTACAATAGAAAAAACAGCATTCCTTGTTAGCTGCTCCCGATACCTTTCGGCATAGTTCCGGTAATCCACAACGCGGCCGAAAGAAGGTTCTGAGCACATGCGGCTAAAGAATTTTGCGGCTGCTTTGGCCAGAATCACTCTCCTGGCTTCCCGATGGATATTAAAATCACAGCACATGTCATTTTCATAAATCAGCGGTCTCTTTGGAATCATGGCCAATAAATCGGGATCCTCCTGTACTTCCGGAACCAGTTCTAAAACCAGATAATCCAGGTCAAGGCCAAACAATGAGGAAGAAAAGGGACTTGCATAGCTTTCATGCTTCTGTGTGAAGGGAAGTTCTGCAACGTCGGTTACGCCGACATCTCTGAGAAAATGTACAACAAAGGCCAGATCCTCGAGATTTCCTGCATAATCCCGTTTGGCAGCCTTATCCGGCGCTGTTAGGGAAAATATCTTTTCCCAGTGCTCTTTTCTTGCTCCCGGCGTCAGTATACCGGAATCCTTGAATAGCCCTGGCAATAGGGCAACCACATCCTCATATCTTGTAAAACCGGAAGATGTATTCGCCGCGAATACCGGAACTATGACTTTAGATCTTTTTTGTAATAAAGCTTGATGTGTATTTGCCAAATAATCGCTCCTTAAATCATTGTTTATTCAGTTCAGGGATGATAAATAAAATAGTAACATAAATACAGCTAACTTTGCATGTATTTTTACACCTCAAGCAGTAGTTTCAGTTACTCACTGTACTTTACAAGGAGCTTCTCATCCAATAGATATATAATTTCAGAAAGAACTCTGCGAATTGTATTTTAGTATAATAAAACAAATTCTATTCTTCTTTATTTGGAATATTGAGATTCGCGCCAATGAATGTTAAAATGAACCATGGTGCTATCTATCTAAAAATATTAGGAGGGTCAGTGAATGGGATCAGACCAACCAGGTGGTATGGGTCGAGGGACCAGAGGGTTCCTGACGGAGGAAGAGAAGGCCCATAGTCCAAAAGTCACCCTGAACCTGCTGAAACGAATAGGCTCTTATCTGCAGCCTTATTGGAAGCAGATGACTCTGGTTCTCTTGTCGATCCTCTTATCCTCCATTTTAGGTCTCCTGCCATCCATTCTTACCGGACGAATCATTGACGAAGGTTTAATCGGTCAGAAGCTTGACGTGCTTATCTGGCTGATCGTGGCGTCGCTTGGAGTGATGCTGGGCTCCAACCTGATTGGTGTCCTGGAAAGCTATCTTAGCACATGGATCGCGCAGCACATCACCTTTGACATGCGCAACAGTATGTATCGCCACCTCCAGTTCATGTCACACCGGTTTTTCACGACCAATAACCAGGGTGACATCATCACCCGCATGACCAATGACATATCCGGTGTCCAGCAGATCATCACGAGCACGCTGACAAGCATTCTATCAAATTCGATCACCCTGATTATCGCCATGGTGGCTATGTATCAGAAAAACTGGATACTAGCCACCATCGGTGTTGTCATCCTGCCTCTTTTTACGCTGCCGACCAAAAAGGCGGGTAAAACCCGCTGGACGCTCACCCGTGAAGCGCAGGACTGCCGTGATGAGATCAATGGCATACTCAATGAAACGCTGTCTGTCAGCGGTCAGATGCTGGTGAAACTGTTCCGCAGGGAAGACCAGGAATACGGGCGATATTCTGCCGTTAATCAGCGGCTGATATGGTTGAATATCCGTGAAAGCATGGCTGGCCGTTGGTTTCGTGTGGTGCTCCGAACCTTTTCGAGCATCGGCCCCATGCTGATCTATCTCGTCGGTGGGATTTTAATGATGCGCTATGATTCCGATCTTACAGTCGGTGATGTCACCGTCCTGGTCGCGTTACTCGGGAGGATGTATTCACCGGTTAACTCGCTGCTGAATATCCAGGTGGATTGGATTCGTTCCATGGCCCTGTTTACAAGAATCTTTGACTATTTTGACATGCCGGTGGAAATCATAAACGCGCCGGACGCTATCATACCAAGGAATGTAGCCGGACGCATCGAATTTGCCCACGTGCATTTTGCTTATGAACCCTCCCGACCTGTTTTGAAGGATATCAGCTTCACACTGGAGAGCGGAAAGAGCATTGCTATCGTCGGTCCCTCCGGTTCCGGAAAAAGTACCCTGATCAACCTGATACCGCGTCTTTATGATGTACTTGAAGGGAGCGTCCGCTTTGACGGAATCGATGTGCGTCAGCTGGATCTGGGTTTTCTGCGGGATCAGGTGGGTGTCGTGACACAGGACACCTATCTTTTCAATGGCACCGTGCGTGAAAATCTTCTCTATGCAAAACCAAATGCGACACAGGATGAACTCGTGGATGCCTGCAAAAGGGCTAATATTCATGACTTCATCGTAAGGCAGCCCGAGGGATATGACACGAAAGTCGGGAATCGGGGACTGAAGCTCTCAGGCGGAGAAAAGCAAAGAATATCCATTGCGCGCGTTTTGTTGAAAGACCCTGTGGTCTTGATTTTTGACGAGGCGACCTCCTCTTTGGACTCCCTTTCAGAAAATATGATTCAAGAGGCGATCGATCCACTCATCACATCGCGCACCAGTATCCTCATTGCGCATCGTCTTTCGACAGTACTGGCAGCAGATGAAATTCTGGTTTTGAAAGAGGGGCAAATTGTTGAGCGTGGTGTACATGATGATCTAGTCGAATCTGGAGGGCTCTATGCAGAGTTGTATGAAACACAGTTCCGCCGGGCACTTGACCAGGCTAATGATGACTGATCAAGGCGGGCTGAGGTACATAATATCCCAGGAATGCCGAAAAAACCAAGATGCGTTGCCACAGTGTACTGGCTAATAGCGCTATTCCAAGGTGTTGTCAGCAGAATCGTCCCCTTTGACATTCTTTCTTTAATATCAATACATTCACGGATAACGGTGCCGCATTAAATACAAACTCTCTGCCTGCGCCCATTCTGATTTCCTGTCTGTCACGTATGTGCTCAGGGTCCGCGAGAGTGTTCTCTGCATCAGCTTCTCCTGTAAGATATTCCACCCTGTATTCTGACTCCACGTCACAGTCCAGGGTAATCTGAACATCATCTTCATTTTCAGAGAAATTGACAATTTTTACAATAACCTCTTCATCGGAATCCGTGCACACAGAGCACATAGAAGGATAATTCGGGAGTTCAACTGTCTGAATCAGTTCGTCGTTCAGATACAAATCAACCTCAAAACACCTTAATACATAATGAACCTTATTAAATTCTCCATACCGTATGTTCACATTAACCGGCTCAGCAACAGGCTCAAGCCTGAAGGCACCTCGCATAAGCGCAGCCTGACCATCTCTGAACATCCACCTTAACGGCTCAAGGTTAAATAGCATCCACGGATCCCTCGGGTTCGGGTTCATACGGTCATAGAAGCTGAATGGTTTTGGTGCACAAAGCAACCCCACACCGACATCCTGCCCTTTCTCCATATAGAGTTCCGCTTCAAATTCATATTCTCTTTTGTCAACATCAGCATCGGTTCCGAGTGCCACTGCCGAATATACTTTAAATGGAGGTTTTCTGCGTGACATCTCATTGTCTTTGTCCTCGACCACCATTTTAAAGTCATCCGTATTAATAACCTTGCCAAAGATATTCTTATATGGCTTTACTTCGACTCCGTTAAGCCTTTCATTCCTGTATTTAACTCCGAAATCACCGGTAATCATCGGAAGTCCGTGAAGCTCACGAAAAATCTTCTCAACATCTTCATCAGAAGCAACTACTTTCTCCCCCCGGTTTTTGCCGAACAGCTTAAACACATAGTAGCTTGGAATGCCATAGCTTCTGTAATTGTCATATATCAAGAGATTTGGGTACCACGAGTAAAAATGTACATGCTCAAAGAGCGGGGCATATGAGCACAGCTTCACTTTATCCTGATTGCGCTCAAATCCAACCATGAACATGGCTTCTGCAATAGCTGCACGAAGTTGTCCCTCATATGTCTGGTTAACAGCAAATTCCCCAACAAAAACATCAGGCTTTGAACGGTCATAATTATCATATATGCCGACCTTTTCAGCGTAGAACTCAGGCATGTTATAATAATGATCATCAACAATATCGCACTTCGTCCTCTCACTGCGGTCATTGGAGATGATGAGCATATCAGGGTAATCGTTAAGGACAGCCTTGCGAATCAGCTCATATCGACTCTCATATTCAGGACCGCTGTTTTCGTTACCTATTTCCAGATATTTAATGAAAAAAGGCTCCGGATGTCCCATTCGTGAACGCAGACCCCCCCATTTAGAATCGGCAGGTCCCATCGCATATTCCAGTGCATCAAGTGTATCCTGTATGACATCCTCCATTTCCTTATCGTTAAAGTAATACGCTCCGCGGCCCTGACAGGTCATGCCGCAGTTGCACACATAAAGTGCCTGAAGGTTCAGGTCCTCGCATAGTTGCAGATACTCATGAAAACCCAGTCCGTTAGTTGTACGGTAATGCCATAGGAGCCAGTGACTTGGGCGCTCCCACACCGGTCCGACCGTTTTCCTGAATAACAAGGCAGTCTCCATAGTGAAGCCTTCCACTATGCACCCTCCCGGAAACCTTAGGAAAGCCGGATGCATCTCCTGAAGCTTCATAACCAGGTCCTTTCTGAGGCCATGGTTCATAAATGTATCGGAAGGCATAAGCGACATAAACCCAAAAGCAACATCACCGCCATCAGGAGCAGTAATCATGAACTCAGCAGTTCCTGTCGTTGCCGCAGAAGTAAGAACTGCGTCATATCTGGTCCATTCTGAGTTATTAACCTCAATCGAAGCTTTGCAAAGTTCCTGTTTTTCACAAAGCAGACCATCTGCTGTATTCATGTTCTCTACTGAATCTGTGCAAATTACAGATAATTCAAGCGTGACACTTTCTGAAGCTTTGGCAAACATGTAAAAATGATAACTTCTTCCTTCCTCCTGCGGGACTCCGGCATAACCGATATTCCTTATGCTTCCATTCTTGCGAAAGTTGACATTCATCGACACCTTCCGATTGACATTCAGTGTATCTGCAGTATTAAGTTTCATCTCCGCGTTATCGCAGTACCAGGCAGGGACAGGTGTAGCTTTAATCTTTCCTTTGGTGACCCAGTCGGTCATGCCCTCGCCATTGTTGAACTCGTCTATCCATCCGGTCGGGGAAACAAAGGTCTTTCCTGAATCCGGTGTTGTACAGCCATCCGGGATCAGGGAATCCTCAAACGACCTGTTTCTGAGCATCTCCGGATATAAGCCTCCGTCTCCGGCGTGGCTGATGTCCTCAAAAAATATACCATATAAATCCGTTGCCGTATCAAAGCGCTTCTGTTCTGTTTTTACATTAATCCTGCTCATTATCTTCCCCTCTGTTCAAATATATTTTTTTTATAAGGTTAACACTGCCATTTTTCAATGTGTTTTCTCAATTCAAATAGTTTTTATTAAAAAATATAACATAATTATACTATATAACAATTCGATAAAACAGACAGTGGGATAAATGCTCCTTTTCATTTCTTTTCGTTCTTTACCCTTGACATTAACACTACCGTCTCCACGTGCATTGAAACTTTACTTCACATTAACATTCGCGCACGTGATTATGGATTTTTACCCCCTGTTTTCAAAATAGTAATATGACAGTCTCTACCTCATAAGTTCGTGCAAACAGTTTCCGAATAAACGGATTGACAACTGCGTAATTTTAATATAGAATTATTAACAAGAAATGAGTTTTACAACCGTACAGTTTTTACTTAAGCGGCTCACTCGTTTCTTTTTTTATTCTCAAAATATCATACAAATAGAGTTTATTATCCTGTGCATGTCTAATTACCATTCTACCTTTGAAGATATTATATCCTGCTAATTCACCATAATCATTATATTTAGGAATAGCAAATCTCGTATCATAACGATACCATCCATATTTGGCTTTTGTATTATGCTTAACTTTATGATTTTCTGAAAATGTTTTATTTGTAGCAATTTGAATTAATTCCTTAATTGCTGCGGATGCATTTGCTTTTGCATATTCATTAGGTCCTCTTAAAACTTTTGTATCTTTTGAGTGTGCATATTCATCTGGAAAATCGCTTCCAACGTAAATCATTTCATTGGTATCAAGAATTTCTGTGCAAGAACCAATATACTCTTTCAAATATCCTTCAACAACATTCCAGTCAATACGTTTACTTCTTTTAAATCTAAGATCATTAATTATAACAACCTTTTGACCTTCTGCATCAGCAATAATGGAAACATTACCTGTTGGCAAGTTTATATCTTTTTTCAGAACCCCTTGTTCGAGATATCCTAATAATCTTCTCTTTTTCTCAATAGGTAATGACTCAATATTATCGATTACAATTTGATCATCAATTACATAATCAGCTGTCAAAACTTTATTATTCTTATCTTCATCATCACAAAGTAAATCCACAAGTGACATATCAAGTGCCTTACAAATAGCAACTAATTTATCTGCCTGTGGATTGATTTTTTTCTTACACCAATCACTGATCGTACTGGTTGCAATGCCAGTTCTTCGTGACAATTCAATCTGACTCATATTCAATTCTGTTAGTCTGTTAAATATTTTTTCGTATATATTCATGATATAATCTCCTCTTTAATTCCGAGTTTTCGGATATTATATCATTTGCAACACACTTTTACAAGTTTGCCTTAATCATTTCTAAAACTTTCTTTTCCCTTCGTATCATTATTTCATTGAAGAAATCATCGCTTCTATATTCAGAATTAACCTTAATTGCTTCATCTATATCCACATATCTCAATGCAAACTCTGCCTCTTTTTCATAATCATCCAAATTCTGATCAACAACTTTTTCTTCGCATTCACACCAGAAATAATAGTTTTCCTGTTCAAAAATAGTATTTTCGCTATAATTACTTTTCTGTCTACGAATTACACTTCCAAATTCAGATATTGATTCCGGTTTTACAATTAACCCGACCTCTTCTTTTACCTCTCTAGCTAAGGCATCTGTCATATCCTCTCCGTCTTTGATTCCACCACCCGGAAATTTGTAATACTTTTCCTTAACACTATATACAAGTGCAATAATATTATTTTTTACAATAATCGCTCTAGCTGAAGGACGTCTAAATACTGAATCATTTGGATTATAATCTTTTAAATCTATTGAAAACAATTCTTTCAATGCTGTTCCACCTTTCTTCAAGCATATTATTCGCGCACATCCTAGCATCCAAACTCCTCCGAACGTCCGCGAATTGTTATTGACACCCTTGCTGTCAAATTCAACCTATACACATAAATATTTCATAAAAACACAGTCACATATTTTCAAAAAGTGCCCTCAACCCCGCTTAAACTGGGCATTTCTTAGAGAGTAAGCACACCGTCTCCACGTGCCCACTCCATGGAAACATATCGACCGGTTGCACCTCCTGCACCTTATACCCCTGCCCGCAAAGGTACTTCAAATCCCTGGCCAGCGTAGCCGGATTGCACGATACATAGACAATCCTATCGGGCTGCATTTCCGCCAACAACTGCAGGAGCGACTCTTCGCAACCCTTACGGGGCGGATCCAGCACGACAACATCCGCGCGGATTCCGCGACTGTACAGTTCCGGCACGATCCTTTCCGCTTCGCCGGCAATGAATTCGGCGTTCTTCACACCATTGAGCTGTGCATTCCTGCGGGCGTCCTCTATTGCCGCTTCCACAACCTCCACCCCATAGACCTTCTTCGCTCTTTCTGAGAGAAACAGCGATATAGTACCAATTCCGCAATACAGATCAAAAACCGTCTCTTTCCCTGTCAATCCAGCGTATTCGAGGGCTTTTGCGTAGAGCACCTCTGTCTGGACCGGGTTTATCTGAAAGAAGGAGTGGGGTGAGATCATGAATTTGTACCTGCCAATGGTGTCAGCGATGGTTTCGCTTCCATATAGCAGTATATTTCTGGCCCCTAATATCACATTGCTTTTCTGAGTGTTTACATTCAGGTAGATGCTCTTTACAGCAGATGTACTCATCCCCGCTTTCTCTCCATCAATCAGCCGCCGGACAAGTTCCTCCGACGCCGGCATCTCTTTGCCATTGATGACCAGCACCACCATGATTTCGCCTGTATGATAACCGATACGCGTTAATATATGCCGAACGAGACCTTTACCGGTCTTTTCATCATAAACTGTAATGTTATTCTCAATCAAAAAATTACTGACGATCTTCCGTATCTTGTCGCTTTCATTGTGCGAAATGGCGCATTCCTCAGATTGAATCACCTCATGTGACCGTGCAGCATAAAATCCGGTAATGGCTCTGCCATCTATCTCAGCTACCGGGTATTGAGCTTTATTTCTATACTGATAGGGCTTTTTCATTCCGATTGTATCATGGACGTTAACATCCTTCAGACCGCCAACC
>JAEYRF010000084.1 GCA_023409615.1 Bacillota bacterium
AAGTAGGGATTGCCTGTTAGAATTGCTAATACAATGGCGGCGATTGATAATCCAATCGAATAAATTACACAGTTTACTTCCAGGTAGAAAGAACTCAGAAAGAATACCAGAAAGATACTACTCCACATTTCATAATATGGCACATATGTGATCAATGCCATATAGTTTACGGTTGCACAGGTGATCAGAACATATTTGAATATGTTTACAAAGAGCAGTCTGTCATTTCTTCGAACAACAATAAAATAGAAAAGCATTGGTACAGAAAGATTGATGACAGACATCAAAGCGAAGCTGATAATATTCGACCATTCAAGCTTTTCCAGAACTCCCATGATTTTTAGCAAACAGAAAAACAGAACTCCCAAAATACCGCCGCTACAACATACTTTCAATACAAACACGTTGATTCCCTTCTGATATGAAGCCAGGTTTTTCTTGAAAAGCTCTAAAATTGTGTCGTTTATCATGTTACTCCTCCTAGTTTTATAGTATTTAGAGTACTATGTGACAAATTATGAAAATCTTAACTTTATTTATATCTAGATTGTACCATTATATTATATATGAGCAAGCAAATTTGCTAAATAAATTGTAAAACTTATATAAAATGGGAAATTATTTTGCGAAAATATTGTAAAATATGCTTACATTTGTAATAATTATATTAAACAGACAAAAATTTTACATCGGGAGGGTTTTATGAAGACTTTGATAAGTGGTTTTGAAATGCATTATGAAGTATCTGGTTTGGTAAACGCCCCTTGGTTGATTCTTGTGCATGGACTGGCCGGGTCAACAGTATGTTGGAAAAACCAGATCGACGAATTCAACAAGAACTTCAGGGTACTGAATCTCGATCTTGTCGGACATGGCGAGTCCGGTGTATTGAAAACAAAAAGATATAGCGGAGAAATTGTAGCAAATCACATCAGAATGCTCATGGATCACCTTGGGATAGAGCAGGCTCACATTTTAGGACTTTCATTGGGAACGATCGTGCAGCAGTACCTCTGCGAAATATTCCCTGACAGAATTATTTCTGCTATTTACGCGAGCCCTGTTACGAAATTTAGTCTGGTATCCTCTCTGTTCAATGGATTTAGTGATAAAATATTTCTTAAAATCTTTCCTAAAAATGTATACCTGAATTTTATGGGACATTTGATGCTGCCTGGTAAAATTCATTTGAAGTCAAGGAGATTTTTTGTCCGTGAGACTTTGAAAATGACGGATGTGGAATTCAAAAAATGGTGGAGGCTTGTCATGGAAGGCAACCATTATGACTATCTTAATGAATCAGAGATTCCCGCACTGATCATTGCAGGAGACCGTGATTTCTGCTTCTTTAAGGATTCTTTACTGCTTCAGAAAAAATATAGGAATAGTGAGATGACAGTTATCAAGGATTCAGGACATGTCACCATTTTTCAGAAGCCGAAAGAATTCAACCGGATGGTGATTGACTACATTAATAGAATTGAAAACAGCTGCTATAAAAAAATTGTTTAAACCTCATATAGCAATTTATGCCGTATTATCGGCAATAAAAGCAATGAAAATGGTAAATCCGTTATTATATAATAGCCTTATGATGTAAGGCTATTATTTGCTATTATTTGCCTCTGGCGGAATTTACGGTAGTGTTTTATTACGAAGGGTGGGTAACAAATGTTGATATTAAGCAAAAGCAATATAAAGGATAAAGACGAATGGAAACGGGCAGGGATTGATCTGCCGGGCTTCGACATAGAGCAGGTAACCCAAAGAACAGCGCAGCACCCCACATGGCTGCATTTTGGAGCGGGGAATATTCTTAAGGGATATATATCTGTATTGCAGCAGACTCTTCTTGATCAAAAAAAGGCTGACACCGGAATCATTGCTGTAGAGACATATGACCTGGAGATCATAGACAGAATTTATACTCCATACGATAATCTGAGCCTTCTGGTGCTGATGAAGCCGGACGGAAGTCTGGAAAAGAAGGTGATCGGAAGTATTACTGAGAGCCTTGCAGGCGATGTCACCAGAGAAAAGGACTGGGTGCGGCTGAAGGATATTTTCGTGAACCCGTCTCTTCAGATGGTCAGCTTTACGATTACTGAAAAAGGATATAGCCTGAAGGGCATGTCAGGGGAATTCCTTCCGGATGTGGCTGAGGACATGAAGAATGGCCCCGAAAAGCCGGTGCACATTATGTCGAAAATCGCTTCGCTTGCCTATATCAGATATCTGAACGGTGAACTCCCGGTTGCTTTTGTCAGTATGGACAATTGCTCACATAATGGAGAGCTGCTTCAGAATTCAGTCTGTACCATTGCACAAAAATGGGCTGAGAAGGGCTTTGTTGAACCTGAGTTTGTCAAGTATCTCAATAATCCGGACAAGGTATCGTTCCCTTGGTCTATGATCGATAAAATTACGCCCAGACCGTCTGAAAAGGTTCAGAAGTCGCTTGAGCAAACCGGTTTTGGAACCACTGATGTAATTTGCACGCAGAAGAAGACTTTTATTGCTCCGTTTGTAAATACGGAGGTGTCGCAATATCTAGTGGTAGAGGATCGTTTCCCAAATGGCCGCATGCCACTTGAACTTGCGGGTGTTATATTTACCGACAGAGAAACTGTGAACAGGGTGGAGAAAATGAAGGTCTGTACCTGTCTGAATCCTCTGCACACTGCGCTTGCCATCTTTGGATGTCTTTTGAATTACCGGTTGATTGCAGATGAAATGAAGGATGAGCTTTTAAAAGCTCTGGTCGAGAAGATAGGATATGAGGAGGGAATGCCTGTTGTTGTGCATCCGGGTATTATTGACCCCAAAGACTTTATAAGGGAAGTTATTGAAGTAAGATTCCCGAACCCCTATATACCCGACACGCCTCAAAGGATTGCTACGGATACCTCGCAAAAGATACCGGTCAGATTTGGTGAAACCATTAAATCGTATGTTTCGAATCCCCTGATGGATGTAAAGCAGCTGAAGTATATCCCGCTTGTGATTGCCGGATGGTGCAGGTACCTTATGGGTATTGATGATAACGGCAATGTGATGGAGCTCAGCTCAGACCCAATGATGGATGAGCTTAAGGGGTATCTGCAGGGGATAGAATTTGGCAATTCTGCATCTGCGGAGGGCCGATTGGCTCCGATTCTATCGAATGAGAGACTGTTCGGACAGGATCTGTATAAGATCGGGCTTGGGCAAAAGGTAGAGAAATACTTTGAGGAGATGATTGCCGGAAAGCAGGCTGTCAGGAATGTGCTGAGCGAAGCGCTTGCAGTGGGCTGAGCAGAATTCGGAGCTGCAATGACTAAAGATTTAAGCTCTTGCAGTATTTTTTCGGGGAAATTCCAAACTCCTTCTTGAAGGCACGTATAAAATTTGAATAGTCACCGAAACCGCATTTAATGCATACTTCTGAGACCTGCCAGCAATCTTTCAGAAGCTCTTTGGCCACTATGAGGCGCTTTTGGGTAATATATTGGTGTATCGTGTACCCGGTGTTTTTCTTGAATTCGCGGAGCAGATGATACTTGCTTAAATAGAATTTTGCCGAAATCGACTCAAGAGACAGGTCTTCACTCAGGTTCTGATTAATATAGTGTATGATTT
>JAEYRF010000128.1 GCA_023409615.1 Bacillota bacterium
TTACAAGTGTATCCCCACCGACCGGAGTCCATGCCAAACCGGTTGCAAGACCAATTTCATCCTTTTCATTCGCCATGTCATAACGGAAACGCTTTGTACCTAAATACTTTTCAATATTGGAAGCACTCACCGTCAATGATTTTTTATCGCCGGATATGAGCATCCTGGCCGCTTTTCTGCAAACCTTGGCTATTTCTCTTTCCAGATTTCTTACTCCTGCTTCTCTTGTATAGTGGTTTATTATGCTTCTAACAGCATCCTCGCCAACTCTCAGATTCTTTTTCAGAAGTCCATGTGCCTTCATTTGCTTACCCAGCAAATATTTCTGGGCGATCTGGACCTTTTCCTCAACCGTATAGCCGGATATGGATATGACCTCCATCCTGTCCAGCAAAGGTCTGGGGACAGTGTCAAGGTTATTTGCTGTGGTGAAAAAAAGCACATCCGACAGATCAAACGGAAGTTCCATATAATGATCCCTGAATGAAAAATTCTGCTCCGCATCCAGTACCTCCAGCATTGCAGATGCCGGATCTCCTCTAAAATCATTGCTCATTTTATCAATTTCATCCAGGAGGATTAATGGATTATTGGATCCTGCCTGTTTCAACACATGTATGATCCTTCCGGGCATGGCGCCAATATAGGTACGCCTGTGTCCTCTGATTTCCGCTTCATCCCTCACACCACCTAAGGACATCCTGACATACTTCCTATTTAACGCTCTGGCAATGGATTTTGCGATCGATGTCTTACCGACACCAGGAGGTCCAACAAGGCAAAGAATAGGCCCCTTCAAATTTTTTGTCAACTTCAGCACAGCAAGGTATTCTATGATCCTCTCCTTCACCTTTTCCAGGCCGTAATGATCTTCTTCCAGAATGGATTCAGCTTTCGCCAGATCGATTATTTCATCTGTTTTCGTATTCCATGGCAGGTCAAAAATCCAGTCGAGGTATGTCCTGATGACAGAACCTTCTGCGGAGCCCGACTGCATCTTCAACAGGCGATCCAATTCCTTGACAACCTTTTTTTCAACCTCTTCCGGGAAGTCAGCAGCTTCGAGCTTTTTCCTGTATTCGTCTACTTCTCCGGAGATACCATCCTTTTCGCCCAACTCGTTTTGAATTGCTTTGATTTGCTCTCTGAGGTAATATTCCCTTTGCATTTTGTCGATTTGCTTACGCACACGCACACTTATATTTTTCTCTACCTCAAGGATCTCTATCTCCTTCATCAGCAAAGCAAGCAGCTTTTCTATCCTGCGTGCAGGATGAAATTCGCCAAGAATGTCCTGCTTCTGTTCCACCCGTAGCTGCAGGTTTGAAGCAACGATATCTGCGAGCTGCGAGATATCTTCTATCCCGCTGAGTGCAGACACCGAATCTGGTGAAATCTTTCCATTAAGTTTGGCATACTCGTCAAATATACTAAGAATCTTTCTTTTTAGCGCTTCATTCTCAACATCACTGTTCTTGTCTGCAAGAGGTTTCTTTTCAATGACCTCCGCAATGAAAAACGGCTCGGTCTGTACAAAATTTTTCACTTCAGCACGGCTTATACCTTCAACCAAGACCCTAATCGTATCGCCCGGCAGCTTCAAAAGCTGTTTGACTCTTGAAATCGTACCAACTCTATATATATCGTCCTCTTCAGGTGCATCATTTTTCGCATCCTTCTGTGCTGTCAGAAATATCATCTGATTCTTGATCATCGCTTCATCCAGAGCCTTAATTGACTTATCTCTTCCCACATCAAAGGTCAATATCATATAGGGAAAAACTGTCAGTCCTCTGAGCGGCAAAAGTGGCAGTACTTGTTTTCTCGTTGTTTTATTCGTTTGCGTCATTTGACCATCCCCTTAATATTCTATGTCTATTTTGTAATGCACGGCCGAAAATTCTGCCGGAGGCATATAATAACCTCAGTTACTAGGTTATTATATCATGATACGTTTCTTTTTCAATTGTTTTATATGGTATCAATGGGAGGTCTTACCCATCACACTAAAAGCCTTTCCGAAATGAGTTTGCGCATCAGTCATCATATCTCCATCCGGCTTCTTATCACCATAGCGGACCTGATTGTATACCTCAGTAAAAGGGTACAATTCTTCAGATACCGCATCCATCATTGACACCTTGTTAATGATTTCCATAGTTGTATCTGTTCTTCCGGGGGTAACTCCAATCGCGGGAAGCATGCGAAGAATAATCGAATACATCAGCCTTATCTTTTTTACAGGATCCTTCTCGCGTTTTAGGTCTTTTATGCCCATGGCAGCATTCTTTGCAGCCTTTCTTCTCACACCTTTATCTGATACTGGTTTAATCGTCTCAGTCTCGTCCACAAAGTCAGCTTCCTCTGCTATATCTCCTACCTTCTTTATTGAAAAGAAGCGTTTGAAAAAGTTAACGATTCTATGCCATAATAAGGGTGCCCATTTTACTAAATAGAACAGTGCTTTATATGTCAGATAAAGAACCACAAATCTTCCAATTATATTAAACACCAGATTACCAAAAGGAGAGGGTGGGGCAGCTGCAATTTCCGGAAGTCCTTGTTCCGCCTGACCTCCACCTTCCGTCACGAGCTCTTTAACTGGTAATCGCTCCATCAACGAGGCGATTGCTCTTATTATAAGAAAGATAAATCTGGCCGACCAGTCCAATAACGTTATCACAACCTTTTTCAGGTTAAAGAGAAGCATGATAACTAAAAATACAACAGATACAGTCACTGCATTCACTTTTCTGAGATTCTTAGGCAATATGGACTTCTCAACATGCTTTTTATTATAGATATTGTCATCAATATCTTCCTGATTTTTTATAATAAGGTAAGCAAATATAAATAAATAGGCGGCGGCGAACATCCATGGCCGCAAAGGGCTTAGTCTGTCAAATATTACAGGGGCTTCAAGGCATAGGGCAAGCACTAAAAAGCCGGTGTAAGATGTGTTTTTGCTCATAATCAGGAAAGAAGGTAATCTGGCATGCTTCAATGAAATAATATATGCCACCATCACCGGGAAAATTTCAAATATCGCTCTTAGCAGACCTTGCTGCATATATATCAATAATGTCGTAATCACAGGTATCAGAATAATCGTCCAGGCCACCACAGCAGAGGTGAAGAAGGATCCATTTTTTATGTTGAGCATAAATGCCAGAAACCTGAAAAACTTATTATTGGCAATTCTGGATGTAAATACAGAAGCATCTGCCATAAAAAGCATGAATGCGACATTTGCAAGAATCACTGAAAAAAGAAACAGTACAGGCGAAAACAAACCGCCATCTGCTCTGAAGAGAGCCATACGCAGAGTAACAGCCACTGCATATACACATACATTGACTGCAGTAGTCGCGAGTATACGTAATAGGCGTACCCTCATTGAAGGCTTCATGTTTCCTCCTGCTCCCCCCTGTCCTCCATGAAATTTTTATCAGAAAGAATACATAATTCTGCATTCTCCGGTCTTAAGCCAGATTCAAATACTGTGTCGAGAAGCAAAATGCTGACTGTATTTCCGACCAACGCCAGCTGGTCTGCCTGCTCGCACATTCTTTGGCTAAGATAGGCAGATATAATTATGATTTCCTGATTCTCCATTTCAGGCATTATATCATCCAAAAAATTTTCAAAGTCCTTAACATTTTTCATCAACAGACGTGCAAGTATCTTAAATAACTCCGTGATATGATCTTTATCAGCTGCTTCACCGGTGAATATTGCCTGCTTGGCACCAGATGTAGTACACCCATTGGTTCCGAATCTAACCTGTGTACCCTCCCTCAGTGCGCCGTCAAATAGTGTGCCGGTTACTTTGATCCCAAGCTCAGCTATTTGCTTGTTGATTGTATCAGCATATTCATAAAGCTGGGATTGCATGTTTAGAAGAACTGTGAGACTTTGCCGGGAGGTAAAGTCATTTTTCCTTACCATCAATCTGCCGCATCTTGCAGAGGCAGGCCAGTGGATTCGATTCAGGGGGTCACCCGGGGTGTAGTCCCTTGCTCCGGCAACCATAAACGGGTCATCTATGATCCATCGCCGGACTGTCTTATCGCTTTGCATCAGATTGATCGGAATAAAAACCTCATCAAGGTCAACAATCTCCGGATAAACCATCAGACAGGCATTTACTGCTGCAGGCATTGAAACTACTTGATAATTCAAAAGATCTCCGCTGACCAGAGTTACATTTTCTGTAGTAAATACGCCCCTTTTCAGGCATTTCAGTTTCCATTTCCGTGTTGTCTTCTGGTAACTCTTCAAGATAAAACTGCTGGTCACACGCCTGCTGTCCTGGGCAATCACAGAGCAAGTACCTGCAAACCCAAGCCATCGTGAAGTATGTATATCCACCTTCAACCATGGAACTGGCAGCAGCTTACTGTTGTAAACTGTCTCCACCAGATAAATATTGTCGCCTTCATGGGCTTCCTTTACGCTGAATTCGCATTTATAGTCCAGCTTATAAAAAGCATATCTGCAAAAAAGAAACATCTGCAGCCATAGACAGACTGCGAATATAATCGCTAGAGCTATGACATCCATAACAAC
The DNA here is from genome assembly GCA_023409615.1 of Bacillota bacterium. GTDB lineage: Bacteria > Bacillota > Clostridia > Acetivibrionales > DTU013 > JAEYRF01. The sequence continues at coordinate 4,570 of JAEYRF010000128.1, forward strand.
ACCTCAGAATTCTTCAACGGGTACAGTCACTTTTTTCAATATCTCTCTGACAGCATTTTCAGCATTTTCAGATCCTCCGGATATAGCATGGCCCTTTACAATCAATCGGTGAGCCAAGACAGGGACCGCGACCTTCTTCACATCATCCGGCATGGCAAAATCCCTTCCTTCAAAGACTGCATTAACCTGCGCAGCCTTCATTAGTGCTATACTGCCTCTGGGGCTTACACCAAGCGATATCTTCTCATCATGTCGTGTCGCTTCAATGATTTCAACAATATACTCTTCAAGCGCATCCGACACTTTAACTGCAGAAACGCTCGCTTGAGCCTGCATCACAGCCTCATTTTCCGTTACTGTTTCCAGTATTGTTGATGGGTCATTCCCTCTAAATCTTCGGAGGATCTCTCTTCCCTCCTCCAGTGATGGATATCCCATTTTAAGCCGCATAAAAAACCGGTCTAATTGTGCTTCCGGCAGTGGAAATGTACCACGGGTCTCAACCGGGTTTTGAGTTGCTATGACGAAAAAGGGCTTAGCCAATCTTCTGGTGTCCCCATCCACAGTGACCTGTCCCTCCTCCATACATTCAAGCAGGCTGGACTGGGTGCGTGGCGTTGCTCTGTTGATTTCATCTGCAAGAACAATATTTGTAAATATCGGGCCTGGTCTGAATATAAAGGCACCCTGTTTCTGATCGAAATAATTGATTCCTGTCAGATCTGAAGGAAGAAGATCCGGTGTAAACTGTACTCTTTTAAAGTCACATCTGAGAGACTTGGCGAGACATTTTGCAAGCATTGTCTTGCCGACACCGGGAACATCCTCAAGCAGTACATGGCCGCCGCAAAACAGCGAAACAAGCACCATATTGATTGTATCTTCTCTACCCACCAGCACTCTTGAAATATTGGCCCTCAGAGTATCGGCCAGCTTTTTAATCTCCGACAGTTCCATTCTTATCCCCCTGTTACTATTGATCTACGCTATCTTGAACTCTCTCCGTTTGCTCCCATACCCTCTTCGCTTCCAGATCCTCACGGTATTGGGGAATGCTCAGCGCTATAGAAAGGCATAAAATAATAAGGACAACAATGATTTCTCTTATTGCTGCGGGTGAAAGATCCTTCAGATTTGCACCTATCCTATTAAAAAATGTCATACTTTACCCTTCCTGTATCACTCGCTTGAGCTAATACTATCACCCGTGAACAGTGAAGGCAAGTAGACATTTTTATGAAGGAAGGTTGAATTATATAGACTGAGCAAATGCCTCACCATATGCGACACATTGCTGTAATTCGTCTTGCGTCAACCGATATTTAAAACTAAGCGGAGCTTGCGGTATATGAAGCCCTGCCCCCTCAAGAGCGGTACTGATAATTTTTGGCGCCTCACCGCTCCATCCGTAGCTGCCGAAGCCTGCGCCAAGCTTTCCTTTGAGCTTGTGCCCTTTAATCTCCTCCAGTAGTCCGGCTGTCGGCCTGAGAATTGAGTTATTGACAGTGCAGCTGCCGATCATCAAAGCTTTAGCCTTGAAGATTTCTGTCATAAGATCGCTCTCATCTGTTAATGCTACATTAAAAATTTTATAACTAACACCCTGATTTGCCAAACCTGCTGCAATAGCATCAGCCATTGTTCTCGTCGAATCATACATCGTGTCATAAATAACTGCGACATATCCTTCATCATAATCCTGCGCCCACTCATAATACTTGTCCACAATCTGCATAGGATCCTTACGCCAAATAACCCCATGGCTTGGAGCAATCATTTCTATAGGAAGTTCCAATGCTCTGATCTGTTCAATTTTCCTTTTAATTAATAAACTGAAGGGTGTTAATATGTTCGCATAATACTTGATGGCCTCTTCATAAATCTCGCAGGTATCAACTTCGTCATTAAAAAGTGATATACCCGAAATATGCTGTCCAAAAGCATCGTTTGACAATACAGTCGCAGCACCCTTTACATAGGTGAGCATACTGTCAGGCCAGTGTATCATTTGCATATCAACGAAAACCAGATCATATTCTCCGATATTAATAGAATCCCCTGTTTTCACAACCTGTAAATTCATATCTTCCCTGTGAAAATGCTTTCTTATTATATCAGCACCATTTTTTGTACAATAGATTGGAATATCTTTTGATGGAATACTGTCCAGTAAAAGGCCAAGACTTCCGGCATGATCAGGCTCACTGTGATTAATGACAATCATATCAATGTTGCCAAGTCCCACTTCCTGATCCAACTTCTGCACAAACTCCTCCTTGTACGGATACCAAACAGTATCAACCAATACGGTCTTCTTATCCTTTATAAGATAAGAGTTATAGCTTGATCCTCTATGGGTAGACAATTCACGCCCGTGAAAATGCCGCAGACCCCAATCCCTTATACCACACCAGTAAATATTCTTCTTAATCTCAATCATGCTCAATATCTCCTTTTGGTGTATATTACAGGACATTTTATCCACCATATGCCCTGAATATTATAATACCCTATTCAAACATGGAAAAACAACATATTCAAAAGAATCTCAACCCTTTTGTTTGCATGCATATAAAATAAAAAAAAGAACCGTTATATTTCAAACGGCTCTTTTCATTATTGCTTATAGCTCAATTATTCAATGATAGAGGTAACAGAACCGGATCCAACAGTTCTTCCACCTTCACGGATAGCGAACTTCAAACCTTGATCCATAGCAATTGGAGTGATGAGCTTGATGGTCATTTCTATATGATCACCAGGCATACACATCTCAACACCTGCAGGAAGCTCAGCAACACCGGTAACGTCGGTGGTTCTGAAATAGAACTGCGGTCTGTAGCCATTAAAGAAAGGAGTGTGTCTTCCGCCCTCTTCCTTTGTTAAAACGTAAACCTGACCTTTGAATTGAGTATGAGGTTTGATGGAACCAACCTTTGCAATAACCTGTCCTCTTTCAATATCAGTTCTCTGGATACCTCTGAGCAAGCAACCGACGTTATCACCGGCAACAGCCTGATCAAGAAGCTTTCTGAACATTTCAACGCCGGTAACGACTGTCTTTCTCGGTTCATCCATCAAGCCAACGATCTCAACTTCTTCGCCAACCTTGATCATTCCTCTTTCAACTCTACCGGTAGCAACTGTTCCGCGGCCGGTGATTGAGAATACGTCCTCAACAGGCATCAGGAACGGCATGTCGGTAGGTCTTTGCGGAGTCGGAACGTAGGCGTCAACAGCAGCCATAAGTTCAACAATGGGTTTGTACTCAGAAGCATTAATGTCTGTTGAAGTGCTCTCAAGAGCATCCAGAGCGGAGCCTCTGATGATTGGAATATTGTCACCGTCGAACTCATAGGAGCTGAGCAGTTCACGAAGTTCCATTTCAACAAGCTCGATGAGTTCTTCATCGTCAACCATGTCGCACTTGTTCAGGAATACAACGATATGCTGAACGCCAACACGACCTGCAAGGAGGATGTGCTCCCTGGTCTGAGGCATCGGGCCGTCTGCTGCGGAAACAACGAGGATAGCACCGTCCATCTGAGCGGCACCGGTGATCATGTTTTTAACATAGTCAGCATGGCCTGGGCAGTCAACATGTGCATAATGCCTGTTTTCAGTTTCATACTCAACGTGTGAGGTTGAGATCGTGATTCCTCTTGCTTTTTCCTCTGGAGCTTTATCGATCTGATCGTATGCAGTATAATTCGCTTTCCCCGAGAAACCCAATACCTTTGTAATAGCAGCAGTCAAAGAAGTCTTACCATGATCGACATGACCGATCGTTCCAATGTTAACGTGGGGTTTTGTTCTTTCAAATTTGGCCTTACCCATTTTAAATTCTCCTCCCTTTGTTCAGTAAATACTGAATAAATTTGTTATATTTTTTCATTTTATTACATAATCCCGACTCACTTCAAAACAGCTTCCTGTATAAATTTCGGAACCTCTTCATAGTGGCCGAATTGCAATGTGAAAACACCTCTACCTTGCGTCTTCGAACGAAGCTCGGTAGCATATCCAAACATATTTGCCAACGGCACATTTGCCGCAATGACCTGCGCACCAGATCTGTTTTCCATTCCTTCGATCCTGCCGCGGCGGGAACTCAGATCACCCATGACATCACCCATGTACATCTCAGGTACAACGACATCAACTTTCATAATGGGTTCAAGTAATGCCGGATCTGCCTTACGGCAGCCTTCTTTAAAGCCCATAGATCCTGCAATCTTAAATGCCATTTCTGAAGAGTCAACATCATGATATGATCCATCTACAAGGGTAACCTTAACATCAAGAACCTGATAGCCACCAAGAACACCATTTTTCATTGCGTCCTGAATACCTTCATCGACAGCAGGGATATATTCCTTCGGAATAGCACCACCAACAATCTTGTTCTCAAACAGATAGCCACTGCCAGGTTCCTGGGGTTCAATTTCCAGTACACAATGTCCATATTGGCCTCTGCCACCGGACTGTCTGATAAATTTGCCTTCAGATTTGACAGCTTTGCGTATCGTTTCCTTGTATGCGACCTGAGGCTGACCGACATTGGCTTCCACTTTGAATTCCCTCATCAGTCTGTCGACGATGATTTCAAGATGCAGCTCACCCATTCCGGAGATGATTGTCTGTCCGGTCTCCTGGTCAGTGTGTGCTTTAAACGTCGGGTCTTCCTCAGAGAGCTTTGCTAAAGCAGCGGACATCTTGTCTTGACCTGCTTTAGTCTTAGGCTCAACTGCAATATGAATAACAGGCTCTGGAAATTCCATGGATTCTAATATTATAGGAGCATCTTCACTTGTAAGTGTATCTCCTGTTGTTGTGTCTTTAAGGCCTACCGCTGCAGCAATATCTCCAGAGTAGACAACATCTGTGTCTTCTCTGTGATTGGCATGCATCAGAAGTAATCTTCCGATACGTTCCCTCTTGTTCTTAGTAGAATTCAATACATATGACCCTGAACTTAACTTTCCGGAATAAACTCTGAAAAAACAAAGCTTGCCAACAAACGGATCTGCCAAGATCTTGAATGCAAGCGCAGAAAATGCACCATTATCATCTGCAGGTCTTTCAAGCTCAGTTTGTTCACCATCTGTTGAAACACCTCTTATAGCGGGCACGTCAAGCGGCGATGGCATATAAGCCACAACAGCGTCTAAAAGCTGCTGTACGCCCTTATTCTTATAAGACGAGCCACACGCAACCGGTATAATTGATACAGAAATTGTAGCTTTCCTGATTCCTGCACGTATTTCATCTACGGTTAATTCTTCTCCTCCGAGGTATTTATCCATCAAGTACTCGTCTTGTTCAGCAACAGCTTCAATTAAAATGTTACGATATTCATCAACAAGATCGACCATGTCATCCGGAATAGGCTCTTCATCCAACACTTTGCCTAACTCATCATTGTAGAATACAGCCGTCCTTGTTACAAGGTCGATAATTCCACGGAAATTGTCTTCTTTGCCGATAGGTAATTGAATAGGAACAGCATTCGCTTTAAGTCTGTCCTTCATCATTTGGATGCAATTGAAGAAATCTGCACCCATAATATCCATTTTATTAACGTATGCAATTCTTGGAACGTTGTACTTGTCAGCCTGCCTCCATACGGTTTCAGACTGAGGCTCAACGCCTCCCTTGGCACAGAAAAGTGTTACCGAACCATCGAGAACTCTCAGAGATCTTTCAACCTCTACCGTAAAGTCAACGTGCCCCGGCGTATCAATAATATTTATCCTATGATCCTTCCACTGAGCAGTAGTAGCTGCAGAGGTGATTGTAATACCTCTCTCCTGCTCCTGCTCCATCCAGTCC
>JAEYRF010000156.1 GCA_023409615.1 Bacillota bacterium
TGGAGTTCTGATTGCCGTTGTTGTCGTATGTATAAGCAAAGCTGGAGATGATATCTCCCTGCTGGTTCCTATTAATCAAATCGGTAATGTTCTTGTCCCTGTCATACTGATAGGTGACATTGGCGCCTGTGTTATACAGTATCTGGCTGATGGTGTTGTCCGGATTATAGCTGTATTGCGCTATCTGGCTTTGCCCGTCTTGAACGGTATTCAGCCTGCCTGTTATATCATAGGTATACCGGGTTTCCATCTGAGACTTGTCTTTCACTGAGGTAACATTACCATTCCTGTTGTATCCGTATTCCAGCTCCAGCTCGCCATTGTGTATCTTTTGATAAAGATTGCCGTTAGGAGTATAGCTGAATTGGTCAACGGTTTCCGGTGTAATCGCCGCTAGAAGTGAACCGTCCGGATTGTACAGGTATCTATTGTACAGGGCTTGTGGGTCCTGTCCACTTGCTGCTTCTGCATATTTGTGCGTAAGCTGGTTGTCGCTGTTATATTCATAAGTGATCTCCTGTCCGTTCCTGTCAACCTCTTTTACAAGCCTTCCCTGCAAATCATAGAAATACAGCGCCTCCTGATTCATTGGGTCTATCATTTCAGACAGCAGATTCATACTGTTATACACGTAACTTGTGGTGTTGCCGTTTCCATCGGTGGTTGAGGTTATATTACCTGCGTAGTCATATGTATAGAAGGTGTTAACATTGTTTGCGTCTGTTACACGTATAACTTTCCCCCACGGATCTCTGTGATAGTCAGTAGTGTTGCCCTCACCATCGGTTTGGGTTAGAACATTGCTAGTCGTTTTCACACAGCAGGCTCATGTGCGGTCTACACAAAGCTCAACACTTGACCGTACAGTCTAAGCCAATGGAGGCTGTTGTTAATGGATTTATTCTGGTTAATGTATATTTAACCCGGCACGCATTCTATCCTGCCACGACTCCAAATCTTTCTCATCTGTAAATTTTATTAATTCTAACATATAAACCCCCTGATTATCAGGATTTATAGTATCCTTGTTATAATCAATCACGAAAAAATGATACGTATCTTTATCCGTTTTTACATTAAAAGAGAATCGTATCATCAAGGATTTTTTACCATCCTTTATTGATTCATCAGAAGACCAACCATCTCTTTCCCAAGTATCAACGTTGCCTTGTAAAAGTTCGAATAAATAATCAACATCGTTTTCAAAACCATCGGCTTTGTCTAAGGCCTCTTTTGAAAACAATGATTTTAATGATTCCCTATCTTTGTCCTTAATCGCCGAAATTATTTGTTTGATTCGTGCATCAGCTTGTTTCTCTTCGCTCCCGATTATTCTTCCGCTGCCGCCTCTAATTTTACCACACGAGCTAAACAATATTAAACTTACAAGTACAAGTAACATCAATATGATTTTTTTGATCATAAGATAACAACTCCTTAAAATTCGAACTTAGCTGTATTATTTTTAGGGTCGAACGACCATCTACTGTCTTTATCTATACCTTGACCATATTTTTTGTAAAATTCATCATACATATCTTTCTTGCCAGAAAAATCAATTGTGTAAGTTGCTGTCAGGTCACTGGCTTGAACATCCTGATATTCCGGATTAAAACCCGTCACCCACCATTTATCTGTGTCTTGGCCTTTTGGATCATCTCTAACGGGATCATAAGAGATAATTTCTTCTCCTTTATAGTCCAAATTCAATGTCATAGGCATGGCAAGGCTTTTGTCAACAAGCCAGTGATCCGTCGGTACACCGAGAACTTCCATTCTTGTATATATGCCCAATTCTGCCCCTGCACCTAAATTCAAATAATCCCCTTTCCATGCCCATATAATATAATCTTCACTGTCATAACTAAATTGAAAATTTGCTTTATCCATGCTTGTGCCCAAACTAAATGCTATATCATAAAGACTATTATACCCTATATACTTCGAACTCTGCCAACCATCCTGTTTAGCATGATAAATTCCTTTTTCATCCCAATAGAAACCTGTCGTATCAAAAAAATCATGCAATTCATAATTTTGTGTTTTTTCAACAAATGTCTCATACAATTCAGTTACTGCACTAATAAGTTTTATAATTCCACCCGGCTGGTAACTATCTATCGCCCCCTCACACTTATGCCCGCTCGGATCCACAAAGCTAACAGGGTTATTTGCCACATATATATACAGGTTCAGCCCATCGCCTCTGTATGTATCCTCCTGCGTAAATCTTCCTACCGTCGGGTCATAGTATCTGGCACGGAGGTAATACTGGCCTGTGATTGGATCAAGCTGTTCGCCCGCATACCGGAACCTGTTGGCTACTGTTTCGGCATATGTCATAGTGTTGCCAAAAGCATCATACTGGTAGCTGTTGAGCACCGTGCCGTTTGCGTCTATCAGGCTCGTAACGTCGCCATGGACATTGTGCAGGTAATAGTTCAGCCTGCCCTTGTCGTCCTTCTGCGCTATTAATCCATATCCCCGTATATTCATGCTTGTCAAGGTTCCGCTGCCGTCAAGCTCCGCTATTATACTGCCCCTGTCAAATATATAGTCCGAACGGTAACCATTCTCTATGGTCGATATCCTCAGCCCCAGTGCGTCATATATGTTCTGCTGGAATGAGCCGTCCGCATTGGTGACGCTGATGTTCTGCTTAAAGACGTTGTAGCTGTAAGTTTTTATCTGTGGCTGTATTGGCAATCTTGTTTATAGTATTTATTATTCATCGTTTAACCACGAGAACTGCTACTCTCCATTATCAATTCCAAAAAAAAGATACCCAAAAAAATTGTCATTACTGCTTAATGATTTCACTTTAAACTTGTTAAGTCCTATAATTTCAAGCTCCATTATTATTGATTCTTCCAGACTCTTATTATTAAAACTCACATAGGATTGAATATTCACCTCTTGTACTCCATTAGCAAATTTGTTATTTCCACTTCCGTATGAACTTCCATCAAGCATTTTAAATTTGCGTGCTTCAAACGCAGCGATAACATTTTCTCGGAGATGTTTATACATTCTCGATGTACCATTATACGTAATGATCGTTTCTTCATCTAAGTATTGATCGACTTGTTTTATATCAAAACTACCAAAAATTTGAGCATACTTTTTCGCATATTTTGTATCAATGCCTTTTAAATAATATGTTATAGAGCAGATGATTACAATAATTACACCAAAGCCAATAAAAATAACCTTTTTCACTTTCTCACCTCTGTTCCTAATTCATCAGCATTTACTCGGGATAAATTTTTTGCCTAGTCCATCTCCATTCCATAGATTCCACAACGATTCAAATGAAAGAAGATAAACATCTAACGATGTTCCATGTGTATCAATCCATGTTCTATATGTACGGGTATGTGAAAAATTTGCATAATCTGTTTGTGCATAGGTGGTTACTCCTTGAATATCAGCATAATTTTGAGCAAAATCACCATTTGCTGTATTACAACCATAGAATACTGTATATGGACTGCTAATATATCCAACCTTTTCACCGTCTATTTCCAATTCACGTAAAGTTGACTGCCAATTAAGTTTTTGTGCATCGTCCCAAAAATCTCCGCTTCCGCCATAAACCTCAGCACCTCCAGAGTATCCATGTGAATAAAAATCAAGTCCTTCAATTATGCTATACCCAGCCCACATATTCCATGTTTCTTCTAGATCATGCTCATTATCAATTCTTTGGACATCAATATCACTCTCAGGTACACCCATATCAAGAAGTTCTTTCTTTCTTGTATATGCTGCTCGTGCAAATGAACTTCTTTTGGTAAAATCATCCCGAATTGTATCATCCCAATCATCAGTGCTTCCATCTACCGATATGCTTGCATTCCCTTTTTTTGATATATACTGCTCATACTCTCGAACATCCTTTTTTCCATATGACCAACCAATAATATATGTATTACCGCTAGGATCAACGTATCTCACCGGGTTATTCCCCACATATACATACAGGTTCAGGCCGTCGCCCCTGTATGTATCCTCCTATGTAAATCTACCTACCGTCGGGTCATAGTATCTAGCTCTCAGGTAATACTGGCCTGTGATCGTGTCAAGCTGCTCGCCTGCGTACTTAAACCGGTTGGCTACCGTTTCGGCATATGTCATAGTATTCCCGAAGGCGTCATACTGGTAGCTGTTGAGCACCTTGCCGCTTGCGTCAATGAGGCTCGTAACGTCGCCATGGGCATTGTGCAGGTAATAGTTCAGCCTGCCCTTGCCGTCCTTCTGAGCTAGTAAGCCATATCCCCGTATATTCCTGCTTGTCAAGGTTCCGCTGCCGTCAAGCTCTGCTATTATACTGCCTCTGTCAAATATATAGTCCGAACAGTAACCATTCTCTATGGTCGATATCCTCAGCCCAAGTG
>JAEYRF010000160.1 GCA_023409615.1 Bacillota bacterium
GCAAAAACCGCTCGCCCTTGACCTCCACCAACAATGTACGCTTATTTTTACAATATACAAATTTCAAGAGAGGAGAACCTAACTTAGAACACTGAAAATATTGTCTTGACAATGGGGGGCATCATAATATGTAGTAGCAAGTTATAGGCGATTCTCTTGCTGGTGCTTCTTAACGACAGTCTGAACAGGATGACAGAGAGCCTGACAGATGATATACTATTGGCATATAAAGGGAGAACCACATATCAGTATGACAATAACGGCAGCCTGCTAACAGAGACCACCACTCAGTTGGATTATGCAACGGGACAGATACTGACAACAGACCCGACAACGGGATTGCCTTTGCAGCCACAGGTTAAGAGCTACAGCTACAATGCTTTTAACCAGAACATAAGCGTCACCAATGCGGACGGCTCATTCCAGCAGAATATATATGACGCACTGGGACTCAGGATATCAACCATAGAGAACGGTTACCGTTCAGACTATGTATTTGACAGAGGCAGTGTCATAGCAGAGTTTGACGGCAGCGGAACCTTGACAAGCAGGAATATTCGAAGATATGGCTTACTGGCTCAGAAGGACGACAAGGGCAGGCTCAACTATTACCTGCACAATGCCCACGGCGATGTCACGAGCCTGATTGACGCAAGCGGCAAGTTGCTCAACAGCTACACATATGATGCTTTCGGCAATACAATGGCATATGCCGAAACGGTAGCCAACCGATTCCGATATACAGGGGAGCAGCTTGACGAAATCACTGGACAGTATTACCTGCGAGCCAGATACTACGACCCGACGGTAGGGAGGTTTACATAGGAGGATACATATTGGAATTCGAGCAATAAGATTTATGGTGACTATCCGCTTAATATAAATGGTTACTTATACTTTCCAGACATTCAAGCAATCATGCAAAGTACTAATTTATATGTATATGCTGTGAATAATCCTATTCTGTTCATGGATCCATCAGGCTTTAAAACAGTGGCATTTTACTATAATAACCCGGGAAGTGGGTTTGAAGATCAAGTCAAAAAGTCGGCGTATTTTAATTACAACAATGATGACGTTGAAATTATTTCAGTTATATCATCACAAGATTTTATTGATGCATGGAACAGCCTCGATGATTCAGACCTTGATGATGTGTATCTTTACTTGCACGGTGGCGAAGGAAAGCTGTACTTCAAAGGCGAAACTATGAATATGACAGGTAATAAGTCATTAGCGAGTCTCACTAATAAAAATGCAGAAGGTAAAGTTTATTTATTTAGTTGCCATGGCGGTGCCGGAAAAGAAGTAGATAATGTAGCTTGGCGGTTCTCTGAGTTAACAGGTGCTACTGTAAGTGCCACAGAGAGTAGTGTCTCATATTCGGAGATTTTTGGAAAATATTACGCACGAGTTTCTGCAGAAGATTTTTGGAATCCATTTGATAACTTTTGGAGTGATTATTATTATGAAAAAGAATACATTCTATGGGGCGATATAGTTGCAAAGAAAAGTACACGTTGTTCTAAATGGACGGATTAGGGGGAGTATGTGTATGGCTAAACGGATAATTCTTTTTTTACTAATAATTATAGCTATGGGGGTGAGTCTTATGTTTTTATTGATACCGAAGCATAATGTTGATTTTGCAATAGATGTTATTGTTAAATTCAAATATGCAGAACAAGATATTAATCAAAAGATTGATAACATTAATACTATCAATCAATTAAAAAGTATACTAAAAGGTGTAACATATACTGATACACCTTCGTGTGGGTTTTCAATGGATATTTCAATAACATTTTCAGATAAGGATAAAACTGTTACTCTTTGTCCGGCACTTGATGGCTGCCCCATAATAAGAATTAATGACTCAAATAAATATTTCAAAATTTCTGATAAGAGTAGAGAAAAACTAAATCAATTATTAGCTCAATATGGATTCAAATTTCCAAGTTTATGACTATTACAATATTGGATTATGTTTATCACTATATTTTAAGGTGCTGGCCAATAGCTTATTACTTTGGCGATCTTGATTACAATTTGTTTTTAAGTTATGACAATATGAAGATATTGGTTTGCTATATCAATAGCAGAGTTTGATGGTAGCGGAACCTTGACAAGCAGGAATATTCGAGGATATGACTTATTGGCTCAAAAGGATGATAAGGAAAGGCTTAACTATTATCTGCGTAATGCCCATGGCGATGTCACGAGCCTGATAGATCCAAGCGGCAAGGTGCTCAACAGCTACACATATGATGCATTTGGCAACACTATGACATATGCTGAAACGGTAGTCAACCGATTCCGGTATGCAGGGGAGCAGCTTGACACGATCACAGGTCAGTATTATCTACGAGCCAGGTATTACGACCCACAGGTCGGGAGGTTTACACAGGAGGATACATACAGGGGCGACGACCTGAACCTGTACGCGTATGTGGCAAATAACCCTGTTAGCTTTGTGGATCCGAGCGGACATGAGAAATGCGAATTCATGCATAACGTACAACTGGGTGTGTGTTCATCATTAATCCAAACCGGTGTAGATTCGATTCAGCTTCAGAACGATGTAATTGTTGGATTTTTCGCTCCCGAATTGGCTGACAAAATTAATAATGCTCTTGATAAGAAAAAAAGTGAGGCAATATCTGTAATAGAGAGTGAGGTTACCGACGAAGCAGTATATTACGGAGCAAAAGTAGTAACAGATGCCGCTTTAGTGGCTGCTTCAGTTTATGGTACGATTGAAGGAGCAGCAGCAATCGGTGAAGGGGCAGCAGCTTTTATTGGCGGTTTTACTACTGGACCGGGAGCAGCGTTGATATCATCAACAGGCGCCGCAATAGTGGCGGCTGGAGTACTGGAAGTTGAAGTAAGTTTATCGGTTGGTATCAGTGCGGCCGTGAATTTCGGAGATGATCTTAGCTCGTTTAGGAAGGCTAAAGAGGCCAACTCTGAAAACTCCAAGCCAAAGAAGGGCCAAGAATTTAGGGGTGGTTCTAAAAAACAACGTGATAACTGGTACGGTTACGATGATAAAAACTTCCAAAAATGGTGGGAAAGGCAAGGGAAAAAAGAGTGGAGTGGTGCAGATATTGAAGATAGCAAAATGGCAAAAGAAGTCTATAAATATTGGGTAGAAATAGGAAAACCAAGTGGTTATTGAGGAGATAAAGAATGAGCATAAAAGATTTAGAAGAAAAGATTAATAATAATGAAATTAATGACGCGATTTCTATCGTAGAAAAGATTGCAGAAGCAAAAAATGAAAATGCAGTACCTTATCTTATAAAACTGTTAGAGAGTACAGACAATCACTTGTTAAGAAATGCAATTTCATTAGCTTTGTCAGATATCGGGAATGAAGAAGCTATAGAGCCTATAATAAGACTGCTAAAGCATTCAAAAACCAAAGGCTATAGAGGAACATTGTTAGCTGCATTAGAGCCATTTGATTATTCCGGACAGTTAGATACACTTGTTGATTTTATGTGTAAAGGCAATTTTGAAGTTAGCAGAAAATCGTTATTGCTTATTGAGGCTATAGCAGAAGATATGTCACCAGAAACTAGACAAAAGTACAATACAATAATTAGGGATGAAATTGATAAATTACAGGATAAGATCAATTTTCTTTCAGAGTCATTGAATTTATTTGCAAAAAAGTGAGTTGTCGAATTTTCTAGTGGAGAGATTTCTAACCAAGAAATAGATGATAAATTATTCGATGCGCTTGATAAGAAAAAAAGTGAGTCACACTGCTTGCGGCTGTTACACCGGAAACTGTTGACCAGTTCAGCTATACGCCTAACGGTAATCTTTATCAAAAGATACATAATGGCGAGCTGGAGCTGGAATACAGCTATAACATGAATGGTAATGTTACCTCAGTGAAAGACAAGTCGCAGATGGAGACCAGATATACCTATGATATAACAGGCAGACTGAAAACAGTTCGGGACGGTCAGACTCAGATAGCACAATACAACTATAACCCGGACAGCACCATCAGCCAGATATTGTATAACACCGGCGCCAATGTCACCTATCAGTATGACAGGGACAAGAACATTACCGATTTGATTAATAGGAACCAGCAGGGAGATATCATCTCCAGCTTTGCTTATACATACGACAACAACGGCAATCAGAACTCCA
>JAEYRF010000226.1 GCA_023409615.1 Bacillota bacterium
GGGCGGACCGTTATGTTGTCCCGGTAAAGGCGGAGTACAGAAATGATATTCCGGGACTTGTCCATGATTCCTCAGCCAGCGGTGCTACAATATATGTAGAGCCAATGGCTGTCGTTGAAGCCAATAACAATATAAAGCAGTTGAGGGTTAAAGAGCAGCTTGAGATCCAGCGGATCCTGGCCGAACTTACTTCGGACGTTTCAGATATTTTGGAGCAGCTTAAAATCAATATATCTGTTTTCGCTGATCTGGACTTTGCATTTGCAAAAGCTAAGCTTAGTTTGGAATATAAATGTGTTTGTCCAAAGCTCAATCAAGAAAAAATAGTGAATATCAAGAAGGGAAGACACCCACTTTTAGACAGTAAAACCGTTGTACCAATCAATTTATGGGTAGGAGACCGTTTCAGCCAGCTTGTGGTAACAGGCCCCAATACCGGAGGAAAAACCGTTACACTCAAAACACTGGGTCTGTTTACGCTGATGGCGCAGGCAGGTCTTCACGTACCGGCGGCAGAAGGAACGGAGCTTTGTGTATTTACCAGAATATTTGCTGACATAGGTGATGAGCAGAGCATTGAACAGAGCCTGAGTACATTTTCATCTCACATGAAGAATATTGTTAACATTCTCTCAGATGCGGATGAGCATTCTTTGGTGCTATTTGACGAACTTGGTGCGGGAACCGATCCGACCGAAGGAGCGGCGCTCGCCATGGCGATCCTTGAAAGACTGCACAGCATAGGAGCAATAACTGTCGCAACGACGCATTACAGTGAACTTAAGGTTTATGCATTGACAACGGATGGTGTCGAAAATGCCTGCTGCGAATTTGATGTAGAAACACTGAGGCCAACCTATAACTTGCTGATCGGTGTCCCCGGGAAAAGCAATGCATTTGCAATATCGAAAAGGCTTGGCCTTCAGCAGGAGATTCTCGACAAAGCTAAAGAGTTTTTATCCGGAGAAGAAATCGAGTTTGAAGACGTTCTTATGACCATAGAGAAGAATCGCACCGATTCAGAAAAAGAAAGGTTGCAGGCTGAGAGCTATAAGCTCGAGATAGAGACACTTAAGAAGGAATTGGAAGGACAGAAACAAAAGCTTTTTGCTCAAAAGGACAAGCTGCTGCGTGAAGCACGTGAGGAAGCCAGAAAGATCCTGCTCGTTACAAAGCAGGATGTGGAGAGTATGCTCGATGATATGAAACGGGCTGCACAGGAGCAGGATGAGAAGACTAGAAATAAAGCGGCCGAAGAGATCAGAGCTAAGTTGAGAAACAATATAAATGAGCTGGAAGGATCTCTGTTTGAAGGTTTGTCCCCTCGTCAGGGTTACGTTAACCCACCGGAGAATCTGAAGCCCGGAGACAGTGTGTTAATTATCAATCTAAACCAGAAGGGAACTGTAATAACTCCTCCGGATAAAGACGGCGATGCTATAATACAGGCCGGCATCATGAAAATCAATGTACATGTCACTAACTTGAAACTGGTTAATGAGCAGGTGGCAGAAATTCACAAGATAAGCTCAGGAAGGACCGGCATTTCAAAGGCGATGAATATCTCACCCCAGATTGATATCAGAGGTATGAATGTAGAAGAAGCAATACAGCTGCTTGGGAAATTTTTAGATGACGCCTCTTTAACTGGTCTATCGGAGGTCACTGTCGTGCATGGTAAAGGTACAGGCGTTTTGAGGTCCGGCGTCCAACAATTTCTAAAGAGCAACAGCCATGTAAAAAGCTTCAGACTTGGGAAATATGGTGAAGGAGAATCCGGCGTAACAATCGTTACGATGAAGTAAAATCACAATGTAATATAAGTTTAACCAAATTTTCACAAATATATCTTGTATTCGACTGAAATTATCAATATAATGCTTAGTGTGAGCTATTCTTTGTCATCATGCTGTTTTGGCAGCTTTTGATTTACTAATGATAATGAGGTGTCAGTCATGCAACAGAATTATGAGTATTACCCTCTTACTCATCCTCAGAAGGGTATATGGTATACGGAAAAGCTGTATCCTGATACAAGTATAGGTATTATTGCAGGAACTCTTAGAATAGAAGAAAATGTCGATTTTATAATCCTTGAAAAAGCCATTAACCTCTTTATAAAGAAGAATGATTCAATGCGTATTCGTATTGCTGAAATAGAGGGCAAGCCCTACCAATATTTTTCAGACTATGAATATTATCATATCGACTTCCTGGACTTCTCAGATAAAGATATCAGCGAAATGTACAAATGGGATACAATTCAGACAAAAACTCCATTTAAGCTGTTAGAATCTAATTTATTCTATTTTGCCATAATTAAAGTAAGTGATTTTGATGCGGGTTTCTATATAAAATGCCATCATCTTATATCAGATGCATGGTCGATGAGCTTGCTTGGAAGCCAAGTTATGGTATATTATTCAAATTTGAAAAACGGCACTGAGATTTCTAATGATGATAATCCATCCTATATCAAATTCATAAATAGTGAACACAGTTATCTGGAATCTGATCGACTGATAAAGGATAGGGACTACTGGAATGGAGTCTTCGAAAAATATCCGAGCAAGATTTTTTTGAAGGATGATGCTAATAATATCAGTTTCAAGGCAAGACGCAAGACGATGCTTACGCCTATAAAACTAACTGCAAAAATAAACCAATTTTGCTCAGAATTTAAGACATCAGTATTTTCATTATTTACGGCAGCATTAGCAATGTATATTAACCGAGTGACTGCTAAAGAAGATATTGTATTGGGTACAACTACTTTAAACAGATCAAATGTACTGGAAAAGTCAACCGTAGGGATGTTTAACAACATCACTCCGATGCGTATCAATATCAGTGACAGCATGGACTTTACAAGTTTGATTGGGAATGTATCATCAGATGGGTTTAAATTACTCAGACATCAGAAATATCCTTATGACTTACTTTTAAAAGAAATCAGAGAAAAGCATAAAATTGATGACAGCGTTTTCAATATTGTCTTAATATACCAAAATTCAAAATTTCTCAAAGACATTCTTGAAGAGCAATATTTTACAAGGTGGCATTTCAATGGTTATCAAGTTGACTCATTGCATATTAGTATAAATGACAGAGAAAATGAAGGGCATCTTATTATTGACTATGATTATCATACAGATGTATTTCAAGCAAAAGAAATAGAATTTATCCATCAGAATATTATAAACATCTTGTGGCATGCTCTTGATAATCCAAGCAAGAAGATTTCACACCTAGAAATGCTATCTGAAAAAGAAAAGCACAGGATTCTGTATGAATTCAATAAAACGAAGATTGTAGTCCCACAGTGGCTTAGGAGGACTTATGGGGAATACACGAAAAAGATACCTAAGAAAGTAAAGAGTTATATCTTGGATAAAAATCTTAATTTACTGCCAATAGGAATTACTGGAGAATTATATTTCTCAACACCAAATTTGTCTGAAAAAAAGAAGAGGGCAATGAACTTAGTGGACAACGAAGCTGTTGATAATCCTTATGCGTCCGGAGAACTTTTATATAGAACAGGAATTAATGCAAGATGGTTCCCTGACGGTGACATTATGCTAATAGGTGATATTGAGCATCATGTTGCAGGTGAGAATAAAGATCCAGCAAGTAAGGACAAGACTATAAAGATTAATATAATGTCTACCTTCACAGCTGAACCAATTGAAGATTATCTGGTATGGTGGGGAACCAAATTTGGATATAAGTCAGATGTGAAATTTGCAAAATATAATCAGGTTTTTCAAGAGTTATTGAATCCAGAAAGTATGATGTCTGGAAATATTGGTGGAATTGATGTTGCATTGATAAGGTTTGAAGACTTTATCAGATACGAGACAGGAACTGATGGAAAAAAGATGACAATACTTGAGAGGTCATATCATGATTTAAAAGAGGCGTTTGACAGGTTTGGAAATAGCATACCCCTAATTATAACAATTTTTCCAGTATCGGAAAATTATGGCTTGAGTAATTCTTTGAAACACAAAATAGAAAAAATAAATAAAGATTTTTCTGATACCATATCAAAGTATAAAAATATTTTCATGCTGGATTTTAATAATCTTAATATTTTATACAATATTCAGGATACATTTGACGTGATTAAGGATAAAGAAGCACATATGCCTTTTACAGATGAATATTACGCAGCTATTGGAACAGAAATTGCGAGAAAAATATTAGCTATTAAAAGTCAGAGATTTAAAGTCATAGTATTGGATTGTGACAACACCCTATGGAAAGGGATATGTGGAGAAATAGGGGCTTTGGGTGTTCATGTGACAGATCCTTACAGAAAATTACAGCGGTTTATGCTTCGAAAATATAATGAGGGTATGTTGCTCGCCATTTGTAGCAAGAATAATATGCAGGATGTTATTGAAGTATTTAATACAAATCCTGATATGGTTTTGAACCAGAGCCATATTATAAGTTGGAAGGTGAGTTGGGAAGAAAAAAGCGCGGCCATAAGAGAGATATCACATGAACTAGGCGTTGGATTGGACAGTCTTATTTTTATAGATGACGACTCACTAGAATGCTTAAAAATGTTGGAGAACTGCCCTGAGGTTCTTACACTTCAACTCCCATCTGATGAAAATCATATACCATCATTTCTGGATCATGTTTGGGCTTTTGATAAGGTGCGGGTTACAACTGAAGATGCACTAAGAAACCACATGTATCAGCAGGAAAATAAGCGGAAAGCACTTAAAAATAAAGGAATATCACTTGAAAACTTTTTGAAGAGTTTAGAGCTAAAGGTCAGTATGAGATTTATTGCTGAAGATGAAATTGCCAGAGCAGCACAACTGACTCAGAGGACAAACCAGTTTAACCTAAGCACAATTAGAAGAAATGAAGAAGATATAGCCTTATTGATAAAGGATGCTGGAACTGTATGTTTTGTTGTTGAAGTATCAGACAAATTCGGAGATTATGGAATTATAGGGTTGATCATTCTTAAGAATATGTGTGGCATTCTTCTTATTGATACTTTTCTATTGAGCTGTAGAATATTTGGACGAAAAGTTGAAGATGTAATCCTTGCAGGTATTGGCAAGTATGCAGAGGAGGTTGGCATATCGGAAATCGAGGCGACCTTTATACCAACTGAAAAAAACAAGGCGATTTATGATTTTTTAGTTTGTTCAAAATGGAGACTTGTTGAGAAAACTAATAAGTATCATCGATATAGTATGAATGCATCGAATATACCAAAGAGTGACAATAATATAGAATTTTATTATATGGATGTATACGAAAAAGCTGTAGACGATCAAATTGATCGAAGCAATTCTTTAATAATGGAATATGAATCAGTTAATTTGTGTGTTTACAGATTAATTGGAGAAAATGATATTGATTTTGATACTTCTTTAATTGCTAGGAATATAAATCACAAGGAGTTTATTGAGCCTTTACAGTATTCATCAGGGAAAAAGTTGGTGCATATTTTTGCTGATACAAATAGCTCATGCTCATATGAAACTGTTACTTATGAAAATGAAATGCAAAAAAGGCTGATAAAGATATGGGAAAGTACGTTGAGAGTTCACAATATTGGAATAGATTCAGATTTCTTTGAGTTGGGAGGAGATTCACTACATGCCGTTATTCTTATTTCAAGAATCGAAAAGGATTTTGGAATTGAGCTGACACTTAGGGATGTTTTTCAGTTTAGCACCATAAGAAAAATGGAACAGAAAATAAAACAATCAGAAACATTGGAATATGGCCGCATTACACCTATTGACAAAAAACAGTATTATGAACTATCTTCAGCGCAGAAGAGAATGTATATAATAAACAAGATTGAATCAGATCAGACAGCATATAATGAGTGCCATAGAATCAAGATTGAGGGAAAGCTTTCCAGACTAAAGCTGGAAGCGGCATTCAAGGAATTTATACAAAGACATGAAATAATGAGGACGGGTTTTGAAATGATAGATGAAAGACCTGTTCAGCATGTATATGATAAAATTGATTTCAACATCTCATATCTTAAAGCAAGGGAAAAATATATTGAAAAGATAATCGATGAATTCATCAAACCATTTGATTTATCAAAACCACCTCTGATAAGGGTTTGCTTGATTGAAACCGGGGTAGAGAAATTTACGCTCTTAATCGACATACACCATATTATAATAGATGGAGCATCATTCGGCATATTGATCAGGGAGTTGCAGGCTTTATATGGGGGGAGGGATCTAGACCCTCCAGTGCTTCAATATAGGGATTTTGTAAATTGGCAGAAGGAGTTGTTCAATCAGCCGCAGTTTAGTAAACAGGAACAGTATTGGCTGGAACAATTCAACAACGAAGTTCCAATTCTCAATATACCGACTGACAATTTGCGGATGCCGATTCAGAGCTTTATAGGAAGAAAAAAGCATTTTACAATTGGAGCGGATATTTTTTATAAACTAAAAGCTATCTGTGCCGATTCAGGATCGACAATGTTTATGTTACTTTTTGCAGCTTTTAACGTTCTACTACACAGGTATTCCGGACAGGAAGATATAGTTGTAGGTATACCTGTTTCGGGTAGAAAACATATTGATACAAGGAATATTGTAGGGATGTTTGTGAATACCCTGCCAATCAGAACATATCCCAAAAGTAACATCTCATTTTTAGAATATTTGATTAATGTGAAAGAGTCGATTTTAATGGCTTTGGAGAATCAGGATTACCAATATGAGATGCTTGTTGATAAACTTAAAGTACCACGAGAGCTAAACAGAAATCCATTGTTTGACGTTTTATTTTCACTTCAGAATACAGATATGCCTGAACTTGATATTGCTGGATTGACTATGAATCTTTGCAACATTAATAATCATAAGTCAAAATTTGACATATCCATGTTAGTAACAGAGAAAGATACAAATCTAGAGTTTTGCCTTGAATATTGTACTGATCTTTTTAATGATGATTATATTTCAAGGTTTCAAGAGCATTTTACCAATATTCTGGATGATGTTTCAGCAGATTCACAAAAATGTATATCTGATATTGAGATCATGAGTGAAATAGAGAAACATTGGATATTAGATGAACTAAATGATACCAGCGCAAGTTATCCAAAAGATATGACAATTCATAAACTTTTTGAGGTGCAAGCAAAAAAAACACCTGATAAAGTTGCTATTGTTTTTGAAAACAAAGAAATGACATATAGTGAACTCAATGTAAAGGCTAATCAGTTGGCAAGGGTATTGAGGAATAAGGGCGTAAATCCTGATACTATAGTTGCAATAATGATCGAACGATCATTGGAAATGATCATTGGTATACTGGCTATCTTAAAAGCGGGTGGAGCATATTTGCCAATTGACCCGGAATATCCGCAGGAGAGAGTCAAATATATACTGGAAGATAGCGGAGCGAAGATTTTATTAACGCAAAATGGCTTCCCAAAAATGATTAAAAGCATAAAAAATACACTGCTGATAGATGATAAAAAAATATATAGCGGGGATTCGGCTAATCTAGTCAATCTGAATGATTCTGATGATTTGGTTTACATGATTTACACTTCAGGTTCAACAGGTAAACCTAAGGGTGTCATGCTGGAACACAGAAATATTTCTAATTTTATTAAGGGAGTTACTGACAGGATCAATATTGATAAAGATGATGTTATGCTATGCATCACAACTATATCTTTTGATATTTTCGTGCTCGAGACTTGGTTGCCATTAATTCGAGGTATTAAAATTGTAATAGCTAATAAAAATGAACAACTCGACATCGGCTTACTTGCTGATATGGTTGCTGAGAATAATGTAACAGTATTGCAAATGACTCCATCGAGGATGAAATTAGTATGTGATGACTTACGTTCAGAGAAGATGTTCAGAAGTATAAAACTTATTATGCTCGGTGGAGAACCATTATCGGTTTCTCTGCTTGAATCAATCAAGTTAAAAACAACAGCTCGTATTTATAACATGTATGGTCCTACCGAAACTTCGGTTTGGTCATCAATCAAAGATATGACTAATGAAACCGCAGTATGTATAGGTAAACCGATCAACAATACACAATTCTTTATTTTAAGTGAATCATTACGTCTACAACCTATTGGAATTCCAGGAGAACTGTACATTGCAGGAGATGGACTTGCAAGAGGGTATTTTAACAAGCCTGAACTGACCAATGAGAGATTTATTGATAATCCGATTAACGGGAAAGGAAGAATATATCAAACTGGCGATTTATCAGTCCTATTAAGTAGTGGAGACATTAAAGTAATCGGGAGATTAGATAATCAGGTTAAACTTGGTGGACATCGGATAGAACTTGAGGAGATAGAAAAAATATTATTACAATATGAAGACATAACTGAATGTGCTGTTAATATTAAACAAAGTGATGCATCTCCATTTTTATGTGCTTTTTTTGTTTCCGATGTCCAAATTTTAGATAGCTCACTTATTGAATTTTTAAAGAAAAAACTACCAGGTTATATGATACCTAAACAATTTATCAGATTGAGTAAGTTACCATTGAACAACAATAATAAAATTGATCGAAATGCGCTTAATAAAATCAATACTGAAATAAGCATCGGCCTGAACACAGTGCAGTCTGAGGGTGAGGTTCAGTTGGGATTGGAAGATATATTTATAAGAATACTGAATGTAAAAAGTATTAGTGCAAACAAAAATTTTTTAGACCTTGGGGCGGATTCTCTACAAATAATCAGGCTAACGATAGAAATATACAATTTTTTTGGTGTAGAACTTAGGTATGGTGAGATTCTGACATCAAATACAATCCAGGAACTAAGCAAACTTATATCAGAAAAACTTCTTAATAATTATTCAAGTGGGATTGATATAGGAACGATCTATGCCTTGCTTAATGAAAAAAGAAATGAAAATATTTTTGCATTTCCTCCAATTACTGGATTTGGATTAGCATTTAATGAGATGGCAAAAAACATAAAAGATTATTCTTTATATTCATTTAACTATATAGAAGATGAAAGCAAAATCGAACAATACTATCAAGCTATAAAAAGCATCCAGAAAAGCGGTCCATATGTTTTATTGGGTTTTTCTGCTGGTGCCGATATTGTATATGAATTATCTAAGAAGTTTATCGAGAAAACTCTAATAATTCTAATGGATGGCTTCTGGGGAGAAGTTAGTATTAATGAAATAGAAAAGAAAATTGATTTCTTTATTGATTACAGTATGAGTTATGCTAACCTCGATAAGAATAATAAATTCCTCACACATATTCTTGAACAAAGAATCAGGAGTTATATGTATTATGTTTTAAATAAAAACAAGTTTATCTCAAAAATTGATGATGACATCCATTTTCTTTATTCAGAAGAATTATCAAATCAGGATATTGAAAAACTAACTGCTTTAACAAAAGGGAAAATTTTTAGATATAAAGCATTTGGTAAGCATTTTGAATTGTTGCAAAAGGGATATGTTGATAAAAATGCAAAGATTCTTATTAATATAGTGTCAGGCAAATGAACTTGTATAAGGTATAAATTCCTTGGAGGGGATAGAAAATGCTGCCGAAAATAATTTCTCTAATAATAATAATAATAGCGATAGTTTTTCTTGTAAGTCTAGAAACATATGTCTTCAGGCTGAAAAAGAAAAAGCAAATACATAAATATTTTATGTGTACGATATTTTTCTTAAGTATATATAATATTGGAATGGCATTATTAATATCCTCAGATATCTTTTTTTATTATAAAAATATTATCTTTGAATATATTGTTTTTTTTGGAGTGACAAATTGCTCTGTATTTTTCTTGTTATTTGGATTGGCTTATGTCAAACAACATCTAATAATTAATTACAAGTATATTATCTTATGTTTAATACCGAATATCATGAATGTATTATTATGGACCAACTCTTATCATAAATTATTTTATAAAGAATATGGACAAAGTGTAGATTATTCATTTGGACCATATTTTTACGTAAGTATGTTTGTGACATGGGCATACATTTTGGCAGGTACAGCGTATTTGTTATACTTTACTACAAAAAACTCCGGTTTCTTTTCCAAACAAGCAAAGCTGCTTATACTTGGAGCTATAATCCCTCTGCCATTCAATGTGTCTTGGATAGTAGGCAATATGTTCAAGATAGATTTTCTAAGATTCTATTCATATTATGACATAACCTCTATAACATTAACGATAACAATTGTTTTTTTTGCTTTTGCAATATTTAAATTTGACTTCCTAAATGTGGTACCGATTGCACTGCAAAGAATAGTTGACATTATCTCAGACAGTTTCATTGTAGTTGATGATGATTATAATATTATTGATTTTAATAGATCATTTTCTGATACTTTTGGCGTAGTTTTTCAAATAAAAAGAAATGCAAATATAATTGATGCTTTATTAAATGATGCGAATTTAGACTCAAGACCAATTGATTTCGTAGTTTATTTAAAACAAGCAGTTAATACTATAGAATCAGTATTTTTTGAAGAACATTTTATTGGAGATGATATCGACAAGTATTTTGATATAGAGATAACGCCTATTTTTCCTGAAGATAAAAAAGGAACTGGCTATAATCATGAAAAAAGTATAAGATTAAAAGAGAAGTCAAACTTGGTCGGGGTTATCATCCTGCTTAAAGATATAACAGATCACATAAAGAATATCGAAGCAATCAAGGAGCAGCAGTCCATCCTGCTGGAGCAGGAGCGCCTGGCATCATTGGGGCAGCTGATCGGAGGCATTGCACACAATCTCAAGACGCCTATCATGTCAATTTCCGGGGGAATTGAAGCACTAAAAGACCTTACCTTTGAATATAGGGACTCCATTGAAGACAAAAGCGTAACGGAGCAGGATCACAAGGAGATCGCCAAGGAGATGATGACTTGGCTGGACAAAATGAAGCCGTATTGTTCCTATATGTCCGATGTTATATCAGCGGTAAAGGGACAGGCAGTTCAGATGATAGCCTCAGGGACAGTAAAATTCACCGTCGATGAGGTTGTGAAGAGGGTAGATTTGCTTTTGAAGCATGAATTGAAAAGATATCATTGCATTTTAAAACTAGAGTCACATATTGATATGAGCACCGAAATCAAGGGAGAGGTTAATAATTTGGTTCAGGTATTCGATAATATAATCATAAATGCCATGCAGGCATATGAAGGCCGCAATGGCGTCATTGATTTGTATATTGTACGCAGCGGAGACAACGTGGAGTTCACATTCAAGGACTATGGAAAGGGTATTCCAAAGGAAGTTGCAGACAGGCTGTTTAAGGAAATGATCACTACAAAAGGGAAAAATGGTACAGGGTTAGGATTATACATGTCTCACTCCACAATAAAGGGGCGCTTCGGCGGAAGCATGTCATTTACAACGAAGGAAGGCTGTGGTACTACATTCTTCATTTCAATACCGTGTATTGTTTACGGAAATCAGGAGGCAGAATAAATGAGAAAAAGAGCAAGGACTGAGTCATCAAATTTCAAGATACTGGTTGTAGATGATGAGATAGGTATTATTGACTCACTTTCAGTTGTTTTAAAGCGAAGCGGTTATGACTTTACAGGTATTGTAGATCCGGTTGAAGCTATTGAAAGAGTGAGAAAAGAACATTATGATATGATGATTCTGGATTTCCTGATGTACCCACTGCATGGAGACAAGGTGGTTGAAATGATCAGGAAATTTAACAGTGAGTTATATATACTGTTGCTTACAGGGCATAAGGACCTGGCTCCTCCGCTTGAGACCATAAGAGCGCTGGATATACAGGGGTATTGCGAAAAAGGTGACCGGTTTGACCAATTGCTGTTGCTGGTGGAATCAGGAATCAAGTCTATTTCACAGATGAGAACGATTAAGAAATTCAGGGATGGCTTAAATGAAATATTGCAGGCTGTGCCGAAGATCTATTCTCTCCAGCCGATCGATTCCATTCTTGAAGATATCCTGATGGAGATAATGCCACTTGTAGAAAGTGAAAACGCCTTTATTCTGGTAGATGATACAACCGACATAATTGCTGGAAATAAGAGCATATTTAAGGGTATCGGGAAATATAAAGCAGAGATCACTCATTTCATGGAAATGCTCAGTCCAAGCCTGATGGAGCAGATTGGATATGCAAGGATATCAAAGCAGCGCGTGCAGCTCGAGGAAGGTGTAATTTTCCCTCTGATTAATGAGTACCATCAGACAATTGGTGTTATTTTTGTTGAAAGCAAAAACCTTGACGAGGGCATCAAACTGCTCGAGATATACACCAGTCAGGCCGCCTCTTCTCTAAACAATGCGTTTCTTCATTCGCTCGTCAACATGAAAAATGACGAACTTAATAAGACATACGATCAGTTAAAAATCAGATATATGGACACAATAGAGGCACTTAGGCAGGCAGTTGACGCCAAGGATTTTTATACAAGGGGGCATTCCGACCGTGTAGCATATTATGCTGTCAGGATTGGAGAAGCTGCCGGAATGTCGCAACAGGAAATGGAAACACTAAGAATTAGCGGAATATTCCACGATATAGGCAAGATTGGCACTGCAGATGATATATTGCTAAAAACGGATAAGCTCAATGAAAAGGAACTCATGGAGATTCAGAAGCACCCTCTGAAAGGTGCTAGGATTCTTTCTGCAGTTTCTATGTTTAAAGATGTGGTTCCCGTTGTTAAGTGCCATCATGAAAGAGTTGACGGAACCGGATACCCTGAGGGTATGAAAGGGGATGAAATTCCTCTGCTTGCAAGAATTATATCTGTATCGGATGCATTTGATGCGATGATGTCGGATCGTCTGTACAGGACGAAACTCAACCTCGAGGAAGCCAGACAGCAGTTGATCAGCGGAGCGGGATCGCAATTTGATGCTGAGATTGTGAACTTGTTCGTGAAACTGATAGATGGTGCGGGATATAGTGAGATGCTTAAGGAAACTGCGGCTACTTATGAATAAATGACCAGAAGCCCTCTAATAACCCGAGGATATGATGACCTCGGGATTTCTTACAGTTTTGTTCGGGTTGACATTATTTATACAATAATTTAAAATTTATCTTGTTGTATTCAGGCAGGCTTGAAAAGTATAAACTATCAGGTAAGATAGATGCAACAAAAAATAGTATTCAATAGTCAAATATAACGAGGCAACTCGTTGAAACGTCGCTAAGGCGTTATAATAATTGCACCGGCTTATATAGACTGGAAGGGAAAAACATTGGTTAATAAGAGAGACGACATTAGAAATATTGCAATCATTGCACATGTAGACCATGGTAAGACGACACTGGTAGATGGTATGCTGCGCCAAAGCGGCATATTCAGGGAGAATGAACAGGTTCATGAGCGTGTAATGGACTCCAATGACCTCGAAAGAGAGCGCGGAATTACAATACTTGCAAAGAACACAGCAGTTATTTATAAAGACAAAAAGATTAATATCGTAGATACCCCCGGCCATGCGGATTTCGGTGGGGAAGTAGAGCGTGTTTTAAAAATGGTGGATGGCGTTTTATTGCTCGTGGATGCGTTTGAAGGGCCTATGCCGCAAACAAGATTTGTACTTCGGAAAGCGCTGCAGCTTGACCTTAAGCCGATCGTTGTAGTTAATAAGATAGACAGGCCTGAAGCCAGACCTGTGGAAGTTGTTGATGAAGTGCTTGAACTATTCATTGAACTTGGTGCAGATGATGACCAACTGGAATTTCCTGTAGTTTATTCTTCATCAAGAGATGGGTATGCGGTACTCAATACTGAAGATGAGAGAAAGAATCTGGAACCACTGCTAAACGCAATTATTGAATTCGTGCCTGCTCCTACCGGAGAAATGGATAAACCACTTCAGCTTCTGGTTTCAAATATTGATTATGATGAATATGTCGGCCGGGTTGGTATAGGCAGGATCGACAGAGGCAGGATCAAGCTGGGCCAGCAGTGTATCGTTTGTAAGAAGGATGGCAAGACAGTTCAGTCCAAGGTAAGTAAACTCTATACTTTCCAAGGGCTTAAAAGAGTGGAAGCCATTGAGTCTTCACTAGGTGATATTGTTGCGGTTTCCGGTCTCGGTGATATCAATATCGGTGAGACGATCTGTGATTTGGATGCTCCTGAACCATTACCTTTTGTCAATATAGATGAACCGACAATCAGTATGACATTTAGTGTCAACAACAGCCCGCTAGCAGGCAGGGAAGGAACTTACGTCACTTCAAGGCATTTGCGTGACCGGTTGTTCAAGGAACTTGAGACAAATGTCAGCCTTCAGGTAGAAGAGACCGAAACCCCGGATTCATTCAAGGTATCCGGCAGGGGCGAACTCTCGCTTTCAATTCTTATTGAGACAATGAGACGGCAGGGTTATGAATTCCAGGTTTCAAAGCCAAAGGTTATTATGAAGGAAGTCGACGGGGTAGAATTCGAACCGGTTGAACTGCTGATGATCGATGTGCCGGAAGAGTTTATGGGCGTTGTTATGGAAAAACTTGGTGTACGAAAAGCTGAAATGGTGAATATGCATTCTGCAACTGAAGGATATATGCGACTGGAGTTTAAGGTTCCGGCCAGAGGCTTGATCGGTTACCGTTCCGAGTTTTTAACCGATACTAAAGGTAATGGCATTATGAACCATGTATTTAATGGACATGAACCGTTTAAAGGGGAAATCTCCAGCAGACAAAGAGGTTCTCTGGTTGCATGGGAAGATGGAGAGTCCATCACCTACGGTTTATATAATGCTCAGGAGAGAGGAAATCTCTTTATCGTACCCGGTGTAAAGGTTTATGAAGGAATGATTGTTGGCGAAAATGCAAGGAACGAAGATATCGTTGTAAACGTCTGTAAAAGAAAGCATGTAACTAATATGAGGGCATCCGGTTCCGATGAATCGCAGAGGTTGACCCCGCCGAAAATATTGAGTCTTGAGCAGGCACTTGAATTTATATCAGAGGATGAACTGGTTGAAGTTACGCCAAAAAATATCAGACTGAGGAAAAGAATACTGAATACAGAACTCAGAGCAAAAGCAAGAAGCAAAATGTAATGAGTACCAATATGCTGGTTTCAGGAGGGGACTGAATGGAAAAGCAAAAGACCCAGACTCAGGTACATGCGAAGAAAAAAAGAAAATGGGTTAAAAGGCTAGTGATATGGCTGTTTGTTATTGGTCTGTTGGTTACTGTGACCTATATCAGCGCTAAACTCTCCTACGACTATGTTATGAAACAATATGCGAAAACTGGTAAGGATGAACCTATTATTGTGGATGATAAGGACGGCGTTGAGTTCATTATAGAAAGAGGCTCCACCACATCGAAAATTGCATCGCAGCTATTTGAACGCGGCTTGATTAAGAATGAGACAATATTCAAGCTGTTGTCAAAGATTAATGGCTTTGATGGGACTTATCTGTCGGGTACTCACATCGTAAATGATAAATTGAGCTATGATGAAATGATGCGGGTGTTATCTACAGACGCAGTTACCAGGACTGTTACAATACCGGAGGGCAAAACTCTTACGCAGATTGCCGATATTCTGTATGAGAAGAAGATCATCAAGGATAAAGCCAAGTTCATAAGGTCAGCAAATACTGAGAAATTCGACTTTGATTTTCTCCAGAACCTTCCGCAAAGGGACAACAGGCTTGAAGGATATCTTTTCCCGGATACTTATGAATATGACTATAATGCCAGTGACCGGGAAATCATTACAAAGATGCTGAACAATTTTGATAAAAAATTCAAACAAGCATACAGGGACATGATCGCCGAACTACCGACAGAAATGACACTAGACGATGTAGTCATCATGGCGTCCATTATTGAGAGGGAGGCCAGGGATCCTGATGACAGATATACGATCGCAGGTGTGCTTTATAACAGGCTGACCAGCAAAGATGTCACACTTCGAAAGCTTCAGGTAGATGCGACGATTCAGTATATCATGCTGAAAAAAACGGGAGCCTATAAGGATAGGGTATTATATGTGGATCTTGAAGTGGATGACCCCTATAATACGTATCTGAATGCAGGTCTTCCGCCTGGACCTATCTGTTGCCCAGGTGAAGCGTCCATAAAGGCTGCGGTAAATCCGGATGACACCAAATATCTTTTCTATGTAGCAAAGGGAGACGAGGCAGGCAGTCATGCATTTGCCAAGACCTTCAAAGAACACCAGGCAAACATAAAGAAGTATTCACAGGAGTAAACGAGGAAGGGCTGTTTAAGTGGCAGCCCTTCTCTTTGCAGTTCCTGCAATTCGCACAGTTCGCACCACCTTAATGGAAAGGACAAGTAATGGCTACTCAGGATTCTAACAACCATTATATAAGAAACACAATAAGGCACAGAGACGGCTTACTCAGCGACCTTGAGGAATATGCAAAGGAGCATCACGTTCCTATTGTTACACCGGAGGTGGCACAGCTTCTTATTGTACTCGGAAGGATCATCCGGCCGGAACGTATTTTAGAGATAGGTACCGCTATAGGTTATTCCTCTATCCTGTTGGCAGGTGTGCTGGTAAATGGCGGCAGGATTGATACCATTGAACGGCAGGAGGAAATGATCCTTAGGGCGCGAGAAAACATTAAAAAAGCTGGTCTTGAACATACTATAAGTATTATAGCAGGGGATGCGGAAGATGTTCTGAAATGTCTGGACAAGCAGTATGACATGATCTTTCTTGATGCTGCAAAAGGACAATACCCGGAATTCCTGCCTGAATGCCTCAGAATGCTGAAAAATGGGGGTCTTCTGGTATCTGATAATGTACTTTACAAGGGTATGGTAGCAAGTGATGACCTGGTAGTCAGAAGGAAGAAAACGATCGTTAACAGGATGCGTTCTTATTTAGACAGCATCTGCAGTAATCCGGCACTTGACACGAGCATATTACCGGTAGGAGATGGAGTAGCGCTCTCGTACAAGATAGGGCAAAATGCTACTTCCGATACTTTTTCAGGAGACGGGGCTCCGCGGTAGTTTCATGAAAAAGTTTTATCGGAAGTTGTATTTTAGCCTATCTATAAGATAGGGCAAAAGGAGAGACGAATGAGCACGACAGATGCAAAGGAAAATGAGAGACAAGTTGAATTATTAGCTCCGGCGGGCAATCTGGAAAAGCTGAAAATGGCCATTATGTATGGGGCCGATGCAGTGTATCTGGGCGGAGAAGAATTCGGTCTTCGTGCAAACGCAGGCAACTTCGGGCAGGATCAATTGAACGAAGGCATTGAATTTGCGCATTCCCGTGGTAAGAAGGTTTATCTGACGATGAATATTATTCCTCATAATGAGGACTTTGAAGATATGCCGCGATATATAAGGCAGGCAAAGCAGGCAGGGGTAGATGCAATTATCTTTTCGGATCCTGGCATTTTTGACCTCCTCAAACAGGAAGCACCTGAAATGGAGCTGCACCTCAGCACACAGGCAAACAACACAAACTGGCGAAGTGCGGCATTTTGGCACAGGCAGGGCGTAAAGAGAGTCATTCTGGCCAGAGAGTTATCCCTGACTGAAATAAGAGAGATCAGAAAAAATGTGCCCGAGGATTTGGAAATGGAGATGTTTGTCCATGGGGCCATGTGCATTTCATATTCCGGCAGGTGCCTGCTCAGTAATTATATGGCAGACCGGGACTCCAACCGCGGTGCTTGCGCCCATCCATGCAGGTGGCAGTATCATCTTGTAGAGGAAAAACGGCCGGGTGAATATTTGCCGGTGCTTGAGGATGAGCGGGGTACGTACATTTTCAATTCAAAGGACCTGTGCCTGATAGAGCATTTACCTGATATTATCGACAGCGGCGTTACCAGCCTGAAAATTGAAGGCAGGATGAAGAGCTCTTATTACGTGGCTACGGTTGTAAAGGCCTATCGTGAGGCTCTGGATGCTTATTATACAGACCCGTTACGTTATAAATTTGACAGCACCTGGCTGGATGAAATGTCCAAAGCCAGTCACCGTGAATATACCACAGGCTTTTATACACAGAAGCCCTCAGGTATGGAGCAGAATTACAAATCCAGCTCCTATATCAGGGAATATGATTTTGTAGGCCTTATCACTGCCTACGACGCCACCTCCGGCATTGCTACTATTGAACAGAGAAACAGATTTGCGATTGGGGAGGCGCTAGAGGTTGTAAGTCCTCATGGATCTTTTTGGATTCAAAAGACAGGCTCAATGAAAAATGCAGATGGAGAGGATATAGAGGTCGCTCCGCACCCGCAGATGACTGTATACATGCCAATGGATAGACCTGTCGAGCCTTTTACGATGCTCCGACGAAGGGCAGCAGAATAATAAGCAGCCTAATCCGGAAGTTTATGAATATACGCCCCCTTCAGCGGCAAGAATGTTAGTATTACCGCATAAGGGGGTATTTTATTGTCTGCTAAGAGAGTTCATGTCCTGTACAGCGCTATTTTGATAATGTTTGCCGGCTTGATTATCAGAGTAGCCATTATACAATTCTTTTCAACAAAAGCTTTGGCGGAGGCGGCATTTGAGCAGAGGTTATCTAATACACGCATTGAAAAGCTGCGAGGGAATATACTTGACAGGAACGGGATTCCTTTTACAAACAGAGAACAAAGCTATACAGCATTTATCAGGCCCTCTTCCATGCCCGATTCAGAGAATGCAAGAGAGAAGGCTTGTACAGCGTTGGGTATAGACCCGGCACTTCTGAATGAATTGTCATCAAAAAGCAAGCCTTTTTTGATTAGAACAGATAAAGCCGGAAGTGAAGAAGTTTTAGAACTAAATACCGAGTGGATTTCCATACTTAAATCATTGGACCGATATGATGACAATGCACTGGCGAGGCATGTAATAGGCTATCTGAACAAAAAAGATCAAGTGGGGCAGACAGGGATCGAAAAAAAGTTTGAAAATGAACTCCGGAACCATTCTGTATTTGAGATTGGTACTGTGACAGATGCTGTGAAAAAGCCGATCAAGGGCCTCGGCTACAGAGTGAAAAGCCTAAGCGCAGATGAAAAGTTGAATGTAAGGCTAACGCTGGATTACCATATCCAGAAGCTAGTGGAGGATGCTATGGACCGGAACGGTATTTCCGGTGCTGTGGTGGTCGAGGATGTGGTCACAGGAGATATACTTTCAATAGCAAGCAGACCGGATTTTGACCAAAACGCTGTAGAAAACTATCTGGAAAGCGACGGCAAGGAGCTGTTCAACAAAGCGACTGCAGCCTATAATCTGGGTTCAGTATTTAAAATTATCGATGCAGCGGCCTTTTTCCAAAACGAGGAGTCAATATTCCCACTTGAGGGTTTTGAATTACAGGCTCATTATGGAGGGTATTCTAATGGGAGCAATTATTATGAGAATCATTATGGGAGCAATTCATTCGGAGTTGATTATGGCGCTTTATATGCTAATAATCCTTATGCCGACGCCCCCAATGCCGATGCCCCCAATGACGACACCCCATATACCCGTAAGGGCTTCAGTGACCCCGAACACTACTATTGCAGCGGTGCAGTAGATATCGGCAGTCTGGTATTCCGATGCTCCTCCTATTATGAAGGCGGACATGGCGATATCAACATGGAGCGGGCTTTTGCGGTTTCTTGCAACTCTTATTTCATTGAATTGAGCAGAAAAATTGGCTATTTTAATCTGATCGAGATGGCGCAAAAATTCGGGCTGGGGAGCAAGACAGGTATATCAGGACAGGGCGTCATTGAGGCTAAGGGAAGTCTGCCCGATATGGATAAAAACTACAGTCAGGCTGATATAGCAAATCTCGCTATCGGCCAGGGAGTGCTGTTGGCAAGCCCGCTGCAGGTTGCAGATATGGTCGCTACAGTAGCAAATGGCGGGATCAAAAACAGTATAAACATCGTAGACGCTGTTGTCGACAATCAGGGAAGAGTTGTGAAGCAGATCAGAAACGACTATGGGCAACGAATCATTTCAAAAGAATCTGCCGAAAAAATTAAAGATCTGATGGAGGCGGTCACTTCATATGGCACCGGGATGGAAGCGATTATGGGTTATTATGAAGGTGCGGCCGGAAAAACGGGCAGTGCCGAGACCGGCTCCAATGGCGTCGTACATGCCTGGTTTGCAGGTTATTTTCCTGCAAGTGAGCCTCGATATTCTATAGCCGTCTTTGTCGAAAACGGGCGACTGGGAGGCAAGGTAGCTGCACCTGTATTTGCGGAAATAGCAAGGGGTATGCTGAAGCTGGGGTATTAGTTGCATTAATTATCTTTAAGGACTATACTAAATGATGTTTTGAAATATCATATACAGGGGAGATGCAGAATGCGATTTTTGTTATTAGTACTTAATAAAGTTGAAGTGCTTGATACTTTGCTGGAAAAGCTTATGGAGCAGGGCGTTTGTGGGGCGACCATTCTCAACAGCACCGGCATGGTCAGAGAGCTTGCTAAAAGTAATGAGGATTTTCCGATTTTTGGGTCGCTTAGTGCTTTTATTAATCCTGATCGAAAAGAGAGCAAAACTATATTCATGGTTTTGCGTGAAGATAAAGTTGAGGAAGTAAAAAATATAATCCGTCAAGTCGTCGGAGATCTGTCCAAGCCAGATTCTGCGGTATTATTCACATTGCCTGTACTCGACTCAGAAGGAGTTGATCTATAATATGCAACTTAATACATTGTTTTATCTGGCACTGATTCTTTTCTCAGGGCTTATATTCGGCCGTGCAGTAAAAATGATTCGGCTTCCGAATGTAACGGGGTATCTGATTGCGGGACTACTGATAGGACCTTATGTTCTCAAATTGGTTCCTCTGGATTTGGCTACGGGACTGGAGCTGGTTTCTGAGATTGCACTTGCGTTTATCGCATTTTCCATCGGTTCTGAGTTTAAACTATCTTATTTGAAAAAGGTTGGGATCGTTCCAATCGTCATTGCTATTTTCGAAGCATTGACAGCGACTGTTGTTGTGTCAGCGGTGTTGATTGCTTTTGGATTTGATACTGAGATCGCACTGCTTCTGGGTGCTATCGCCTCAGCCACAGCACCTGCTGCAACAATTATGGTTGTGAGACAGTATAAGGCTAAAGGACCTGTGACGGACACACTGCTAAGCGTTGTCGCACTTGATGATGCAGTTGCCCTTATGGCCTTCGGATTTGCAGTTGCAATGGTGAACATATTACAACATCCCGGAGAAAGCTCTGTAGTGATGTCTATTCTTATGCCTGTGATCGAAATCCTTGGCTCAATTCTTTTAGGTTTTGTGCTCGGCTTTTTGTTTACGATACCTCTGCGTTACTTCAAAAAGGATTCCAACCGATTGATCATCATTGCCGCATTTGTATTTCTGGGCTCTTCGCTGGCAACCATGTTGGGACTCTCACCGCTTCTATTGTGCATGTGTATGAGCGCTATGCTGGTTAATATAAGCAATACAGGTGAATCTATACTGAGGCTTACTGAAAACGTAACACCACCTATATTTTTAATGTTTTTTGTAGTTTCAGGAATGGAGTTAGATGTATCAATACTGCCACAGATCGGCTTGATTGGAATTCTATATGTGCTGTGCAGGGTGATCGGCAAAGTGGGCGGAGCTTACGTCGGTGCATGGGTCATGAGAGCCTCGGATACTGTAAAAAAGCATATTGGCTTTACATTAATTCCGCAGGCTGGTGTAGCCATCGGATTATCCTTGCTGGCTTCACGAATGGTTCCCGAATATGGGCAAACCATACGAGCAGTGATTCTGAGTGCAACTTTAATTTATGAATTGATTGGTCCTGCGATTACGAAGATTGCATTGCAGAAGGCAGGAGAGATAAAGACATGATTGATTATGGCATAAGAGGTTAAGGTATGAGTGATGTTCCTGACAGCCATAACTAATAGTGAATGGTGACTGTCAGGAATACATTTTTGAATTGTCAGGAATTAAGCAAGGGGATAAACCTCATCAAATTGTCCATTGTCAGCGCCAGATCGCTTTTGGAACGCAGTTTTGCTTCCTTAAACGGTACGGCAACACGGTTGATACTGAAAATAGCACTGACACCTTCATCATAGGCAGCCTCGGTGTTGTCGCCGATATCACCTACGATTGCAATGAGTGGGACTCCCGCTTTCTTTGTTCGTCTTGCGACGCCGATTACTACTTTCCCGCGAAGTGACTGTGTATCAATTTTCCCCTCGCCGCTGAACACGAGGTCTGCTCCATCAAGCAGAGAATCAAATTGTACTGTATCCAGCACTGTTTCAATACCCATTTGCAGCCTGCCGCCCAGAAAGGCTGCCATACCTGCGCCCATTCCACCTGCGGCGCCTGCACCGGGCAGGTCGATAATATCCTTCTCAAGATCTCTCATAATTACTTTAGCCAAATGTGCAAGATTGGCATCAAGAACCTTTACCATAGCTTCATCTGCGCCTTTTTGCGGACCAAATACGGCTGAGGCTCCCTGCGGTCCGCAAAGGGGATTGTCAATATCGCACATGATGATGAACTCAGTTCCGGCCAGGTAAGGGCTCAAAGCACTGGCATCAATTGAGGAGATATCGCATAACGTTCCTCCGGTCGGTATAAACGCTTCTCCTGCGGCATTTATAAAGCGGATGCCCAATGCTGCTGCAGCACCGGTACCGCCATCGTTTGTGGCACTTCCTCCAAGGCCGATAACCATTTTTTTGCAGCCTGATTTTGCGGCGTGCTCGATGAGTTGCCCTACTCCATATGTGGTAGTCTTTTCAGGGTTCAGATCCTCGCCGACCAAAGGAAGGCCTGCTGCTGCAGCCATCTCAATAACAGCTGTGTTGTCCGGCAGAATGCCATAAAAGCTTTGTATTTCGTTAAAGTAAGGTCCTTTTACAGTAGTTGTAATTTTTTGGCCGCCAACTGCCGCCAGAAATGAATCAACGCTGCCTTCGCCGCCATCTGCTACAGGTATACTGATGATTTGAGCTTCCGGATAATAGACATGTATGGATTTTTCCATAATTGAGCATATTTCTGCGGAAGACATTGTGCCTTTGAATGAATCTGGTATAAGTAATATTTTGTTCATTAGTACCTCCAAGGTTTGTGTTGTTTATAATATTATTATATTGAAATCTACAGATGATTCTCGCTTATTACAATTGCACAAAAACCGGGCTTACCGGCATCTTTCGGTTCATAGCCTCTGCGCGTACACATTTTTACCGGATAGGGGCCTGCATAAAATGACAGATTATATGGATATCCGGCTTCAAAATCAAGATTTACGGCGCAATCTATGTAATCATCAAGTATCTCCTTGCCGCAGGGATTAGAATTATGCCCACGGTAAAATACATTAAAATCAATATTCTTTGCTTTGTGCAGTGTCTTGATGTAGGTTGAAATCTTTGTTGATTCATTTAAAAAAAGCCATAAATGATCGTTAATTGCATCGTTTGAATACAATATTTTTTCCTCCTGATAAAGCAGACCAATACATCCCCTTGTATGACCGGGAAGCTCATAAACCTTTAATGTAATTCCACCAAGGTCAAATATATCGCCTTCTTTGACGGGTAGAAGGTTACCAGCACCTTGATTGATATAGTTCTTTTCGTCAAAATCTTTAGGCAGAATGTTTCTTATTTCATTTGTTTCATAATCTCTGGCACATTTCGCATTTTTAGCAGAAAACGTTCGAGCTCGTACACTATTTGCACCTCTGCAAAGTCTCATCTCTTTTTCATGAATATAAATATCCTCAGTAAACCAAAAGTTGCCACCGCTATGATCCGGATGACCATGACTGTTTACGATAATGAGAGGTAAATCTGTCTTGCTTCTTACGGCTTCCTTCAGATTAGCAAAACTGTGACCGGTGTCAAATAGTAAAGCTTTTTCTCTGCCCACAAATAAATCCATAAAAACGCATTCCTGGCTTGTAATTCGATAGACATTTGGTTTGATCTCATGAAAACTAAAATATGTGTTCTGCACTATTGTCCCTCCCACAGATCTTTTTCAACAAGATTTTATATCACCACACCTAAAATGTCCAATCATTTTAACCTTGTACACGGCGAAATCATGAGCCCATATTTTCTCTGATCCATTACTTGAGAGGTTTTCTAAACAACCATATGTGAGCGCCTTTATTGTCTCCATCAACACATCCGGGCATGGCCTTACCACAGTGAGCAAAATTTCCGTTTTTGGGCGAAAATTTAAGTTAAAAAGGTATTTATTGGCTAAAAGGGTTACATAATCCAGGATTGCGATGAATTATTTGATTAAAAAACTGAAAATCGAACAACTGTCTGCCCAAAACTGAAATTTTTGCTCACCACCCCTCGATACCATTTTATTACTATTACTCCTATTGATACCGCTAGTCTAAACATGCCCTGTTCATGGGTGCTAATTCATAAGCAGGAGGGTGAGATCACTGTGTGACACTGAATACTTGCAAATACGCAGTAATTTCGTATAATTTATGTTATAGTGCAGAATGCGAGTTCGGAGGGATATTATGCGGATTGCGGTAATAGACGGCCAGGGTGGCGGAATAGGGAAAGCTATGGTAGAGAAAATCAGGAGCGAGCTTGGAGCTGCAGTAGATATTATTGCACTCGGTACCAATGCGCTGGCAACCTCAGCGATGCTGAAAAACGGCGCTAATGAAGGAGCCACCGGCGAAAATGCAATCATATACAACTCAGATAAGGTGGATGTTATAACTGGAGCCATCGGCATCATTGCAGCAAATTCCATGCTGGGTGAACTAACTCCCTCAATGGCAAAGGCGATTGCAGAAAGCCCTGCCCATAAGGTGCTCATACCTATGAACCGCTGTAATATTCAGATCGCAGGGGCAAAAGGAGCAACGCTTCTACAGAATATAGAAGATGCGGTCCAATTGATTAGAGAGATACTGATGCCTGGGCTTTAGCGTCAATTTCTATTAGCTAGTAAATAAGGGGAGCGACGCCCCCCTTATTACTGCCCGTTGTCTGGTTCCAATTCCTTACTTAGCTTTTTGATTGCTTTCTTTTCGATCCGTGAGACATAGGATCGCGATATTCCAAGCATACCTGCAATTTCCCGTTGCGTCTTGCTAGCTCCGTTCAAAAGGCCATACCGCAGCTCCAATACAGTTTTCTCACGTTTCTTAAGCACAGCCTTCATTTTATTATAAAGACGTTTTACCTGGATTTTTAGTTCTACCTCATCAATAACGGATTCCGTTTCATTTCCAATCACGTCTATTAAAGTGATTTCATTGCCCTCCCGATCAATCCCGATAGGATCGTGGAGAGAAACCTCGCTCTGTATTTTCTTTGTAGATCTTATTTGCATCAATATCTCATTTTCGATGCATCGTGCGGCATACGTAGCAAGCCTGGTTCCCTTGGAC
>JAEYRF010000228.1 GCA_023409615.1 Bacillota bacterium
AGTGAATCTCAATAACGGCACAGAATAACGGCACAGAGGAATTATTCAGAGGAGCTAGAGGAGTTATGGCAGAGTTTAAGATCGTTTCAGATTATAAAATGAATGGCGACCAGCAGGATGCTGTTGACAGTCTTGTGAAGGGATTGAGCCGGAACTACAGGCATCAGACATTGCTGGGCGTTACCGGTTCGGGTAAAACCTTCACCATGGCTAACGTGATTGAGCGTGTTCAGCGGCCTACGCTGGTCATTGCGCACAATAAAACACTGGCAGCCCAATTGTGCAGTGAGTTCAAAGAATTCTTCCCTAATAACGTAGTCGAATATTTCGTCAGCTATTATGATTATTATCAGCCGGAGGCCTATATTGCAGCTACAGATACTTATATAGAGAAGGACTCCTCAATCAACGACGAGATCGACAAACTCAGACATTCAGCCACTGCAGCGCTATTTGAGCGCCGGGACGTGATTATTGTTGCGAGTGTGTCGTGCATTTATGGGCTTGGTGACCCTGAAGATTATACCGAACTGATGCTTTCACTCAGGCCGGGCATGCAGAAGGACAGACAGGAGATCATCAGAAAACTCGTCGATATTCAATATGAACGAAATGAGATTGACTTCAAACGCGGTAAGTTTAGAGCCAGGGGTGATGTTCTCGAAATATTTCCGCCGGATTCTTCTGAACGTGTGCTGCGGGTGGAGTTTTTCGGAGATGAGATTGAAAGGATTTCTGAGGTCAATTATTTGACGGGGGAAGTGTTGGGCATACGCTCCCATGCAGCGATATTTCCGGCCAACCATTACGCAACGACAAAACCTAAAATGCTCAGATCTATTGTAACAATTGAGCAGGAACTGGAAGAGAGGCTAAAAGAGTTGCGGGAGCAGGATAAATTGTTGGAAGCCCAGCGACTTGAGCAGCGGACAAGATATGATCTGGAAATGCTTCAGGAGATCGGATTCTGTCAGGGTATAGAAAACTATTCCAGACATATCAGCGGGAGAGCTCCGGGCAGTGCTCCATATACACTGATTGACTATTTCCCGGAGGACCTTCTTGTGGTGATTGATGAATCTCATGTTTCAATACCGCAGATCGGAGCAATGTACAACGGCGATAGATCGCGCAAAGAATCATTGGTTGAATTTGGCTTCAGGCTGCCATCGGCATACGATAACAGACCTTTGCGATTTGAAGAATTTGAAAAAAAGGTGAAGCAGGCTGTATATGTCAGCGCAACACCGGGGAAATATGAAAAACGGTATTCACAGCAAATCGTGGAGCAGATCATTCGGCCAACCGGACTGATTGATCCGGAAATAATCGTGAGACCTGTAAGAGGACAGATTGACGATCTTATAGGCGAAATATCAAAACGTGTAGCAAAACAGCAGAGAGTCCTTGTGACGACATTGACAAAGAAAATGGCCGAAGATCTGACATCTTATTTGAAGGATTTGGAGTTCAAGGTAGAATACCTGCATTCGGATGTTGAGACATTGGAGAGAATAGAGCTTATCAGAAATCTGAGACTTGGCGTTTTCGATATATTGGTTGGCATAAATTTGCTTAGAGAGGGCTTGGATCTCCCGGAGGTCACACTTGTGGCTATATTGGATGCAGACAAAGAGGGTTTCCTTCGTTCTGAGACATCATTGATTCAGACGATCGGAAGGGCAGCCAGGCATGTGGAAGGGACCGTTATTATGTATGCGGATCGCATGACGGACTCAATGCAAAGTGCAATCAGTGAGACTTATAGAA
This sequence comes from Bacillota bacterium, assembly GCA_023409615.1. Lineage (GTDB taxonomy): Bacteria > Bacillota > Clostridia > Acetivibrionales > DTU013 > JAEYRF01. Next base: position 1,771 of record JAEYRF010000228.1, read on the forward strand.
GAAGAAAAATCCAGATAGAGTACAACGAGAAAAACGGGATCACACCAACCACAATTCAGAAAGCTATCAGGGATACCCTGGAGACCATCAAGGTGGCAGAAGAAGAAACGCAGTATGGATTTGCGCAAAATATTGAGCAGCTCAATGAAAAAGATATACAAGCGCTGATGAACAAGTTGGAGAAGGAAATGAAGGAAGCGGCTAGAGATCTTCAGTTTGAAAGGGCCGCATCTCTAAGGGACAAGTTGGGGGAACTGAAGAAATTGATAAAAAAATGAACTGGCGAAATTGACTAAACTTACGTAATAAGGTGATTGAAAAATGAGTTAAAATAAATCGAACAAACGTTTGCATTTTTGAAAATCATCAGATATAATATTTGAGAGCCCGCCGGAATTTCAAGGAAACTGGCGCAGGGTATGAATAAAGCCAAGATACAAATTAACGGAAACAGGTGCAGGTATGAATAAAAATAGTATTTTTGTAAAAGGTGCAAGGGAGCACAATCTGAAGAATATAGATGTTGAAATTCCGAGGGACAAGTTTGTTGTAATAACCGGTCTTAGCGGTTCAGGTAAATCATCGCTTGCCTTTGATACAATATATGCAGAAGGCCAGAGACGTTACGTCGAATCACTTTCCTCGTATGCCAGGCAATTTCTCGGCCAAATGGAAAAGCCGGACGTAGACTATATTGAAGGACTGTCTCCTGCAATCTCAATCGATCAGAAGACCACCAGCAGAAATCCCAGATCAACAGTCGGTACAGTAACTGAGATATATGATTATCTGAGACTTCTGTATGCGCGTATCGGCGTGCCCCATTGTCATATCTGCGGTAAGGAAATATCTCAACAGACAGTGGATCAGATGGTCGATTCCATTATGAATATGGAAGAAGGGACCAGGATACAATTGATGGCGCCTGTAGTCAGAGGACGAAAGGGCGAATATCAAAAACTGATCGAGGATGCCCGGAAGAACGGCTACGTTAGGGTCCGCATTGATGGTGAGGTGCGCGACATCAATGAAGAAATGACATTGGAAAAAAATAAGAAACACACGATAGAAATTGTTGTTGACAGGCTTATCATAAAGCCGGGACTTGAAAAACGGCTTACGGATTCTATTGAAACCTCGCTGCATTTGAGTGGAGGTATTCTCGTGGTTGACGTAGTAGGTGATCAGGAGTTGCTTTTCAGCCAGAACTTTGCCTGCAGCGAATGTGGAGTCAGTATTGAAGAACTCACACCGCGTATGTTTTCATTCAATAATCCGTATGGAGCATGTCCTACCTGCAGTGGGCTTGGTATGCAGATGAAAATGGACCCGGATTTGATTATTCCCGATCGCAGCAAGTCACTAGAAGAAGGGGCTATCAAGGTTGGCGGGTGGAATTTTGAAAATGGAGACAGCTATTCAAGAATGTATCTGAACGCACTGGCGAAACAGTACAAATTCAAAACTTCAACGCCGGTTAATAAGCTCCCGGAGCACATTGTTGATATCATCCTTTATGGTACAAAGGGTGAAAAAATTAAAATTAATTATGAAAAGGACTACGGCAGCGGAACGTTCACAGCTGCGTTTGAAGGCGTTCTAAGCAGCATGGAACGCCGATATAAAGAAACACAGTCAGATGGTATGAAGCAGTATTATGAAGAGTTTATGAGCAGCATACCATGCCCGGATTGTCATGGTGCGCGACTAAAAAAGGAGACACTAGCCGTCACGGTTGGTGAACGTAATATTCACAGTCTCAGCATCCTTCCGGTAGATGAGATTCAGGTTATTTTTGATACACTCGAGTTATCTGCCAGAGATATGATGATTGCAAGCCAGATATTAAAAGAGATAAAAGCGAGAATTGGATTTCTGGTCGATGTGGGTTTGGATTATCTGACACTTTCCAGAGCTGCAGCTACACTTTCGGGTGGAGAGGCTCAAAGAATCAGGTTGGCTACGCAAATTGGTTCTGGTTTGATGGGTGTGCTGTATATCCTTGATGAACCTAGTATCGGTCTTCACCAGCGTGACAACGACAGGCTGCTTGGGACACTGGGAAGACTGAGAAATCTCGGAAATACTCTGATCGTTGTGGAACATGATGAAGATACAATGTATGCAGCTGACCATATTATTGATATGGGGCCTGGACCAGGAATACATGGAGGAAATATTATTGCAGAAGGTACGATTGAAGATATTAAGAAATGTGCTGATTCGCAAACGGGGCTGTATCTGAGCGGAAAGAAGAGTATTCCTGTCCCGGAAAAAAGGCGCAAGCCCAATGGCAAATGGCTGAAAATCGTTGGTGCAAGAGAAAATAATCTGAAAAGCATCAATGTGGATATACCGCTTGGTGTATTTACCGCAGTCACAGGAGTCTCAGGTTCAGGGAAAAGCTCACTGATCAACGAGATTGTTTACAAGAAACTTGCTGCTGAACTGAACAATGCCAGGACTCGTGCAGGAAGCCATGACGCTATTATCGGCATTGATCACCTTGACAAGGTGATTAACATTGACCAGTCCCCAATCGGACGCACACCCAGATCTAATCCTGCGACATATACGGGTGTTTTTGACCTGATTCGAGACTTTTATGCCAGCACAACGGAAGCAAAAATGAAAGGCTATAAAACCGGCCGTTTCAGCTTCAACGTAGCAGGCGGGCGGTGTGAGGCATGTAAAGGTGACGGTATAATAAAGATTGAAATGCATTTTCTGCCTGATGTTTACGTGCCATGTGAAGTTTGCAAGGGGAAGAGGTATAACAGGGAAACGCTTGAAGTTAAGTATAAGGGTAAGAGCATCGCAGATGTACTGGATATGACTGTGGAAGATGCTTTAGAATTTTTCAAGAACATCCCACGAATCCGGAGGAAAATTGAGACACTGTATGATGTTGGGCTCGGCTATATTAAAGTGGGGCAACCGTCAACAACTCTTTCCGGCGGAGAAGCCCAGCGGATTAAGCTTGCTACAGAGCTATCAAAAAAGGCAACCGGCAGGACCCTTTATATATTGGACGAGCCAACAACCGGATTGCATGTGGCTGATGTCCACAGGCTTGTAGACATTCTGCACCGGCTTGTTGATGCAGGTAACTCTGTGATTGTCATAGAGCATAATCTGGACGTGATAAAAACTGCTGATCATATAATTGATCTGGGGCCTGACGGAGGTGGCAAGGGCGGCTATGTGATAGCTATCGGGACGCCTGAAGAGGTAGCTGAGAATGAGCAATCATATACTGGTTATTTCCTGAAGAAGACGTTATAGAACTCCCGGATATACTTTGAAAATGGTTGAATCTGAAAAAAAGCTCGAATTATCGAGCTTTAATCAGTTGTTTTCAAAAATACCGCCCCGTATAGCTAAGTACTGCTATTCTAAGGATAAATAATGGTTCTTAACGTGATCGGCATCAATTGAAAACGAAAGCGTATTAACCGGAAATTCATATCTCTCCAGCTTATAACGCCGGGTTAGCAATTCCGAACCCCCGCGGACTTACGAATAAAAGCAGGAATACAAGAATAAAGAACAAAATGGCGCAATCATCGTTAAAAATGCCGCCGAGTAAACCTCCTCTGTCTGCCATTCAAAAACACCTCCTCATGTTCTTGCACAATCGTGATAAGCAATTTGCTTTATCGCTAGTATAAATATATTCCGCAGCGAAGCAATAGGTTACAAAACATGTTACAAATCATACTGGGACTTTCGTAAACCATGAGGTAGGAAATGGTAATAAGCATATCGCAATAAACTTGAATAAGTTTATAAAATGCTTAAATAAAGCTGATAAAATGCCTTGAAAAGCTTGAAAATGAGCTTATAAAGCTTGAAGAAGAAGGTAAATATTGAAATGCTAATCTAGACCATGGAGATACAAATATGTTATACTAAATACAGTAGCATCAACCTGAAATAGTACAAAGTATCGGCAGGTGCCGCTATAAGATTTTACATGAGTGACCGCGATAAGCGGTTATTGATTTAGCTGTACAATATACCACTCAGGTGTACTCATAGATGAAGAATGAATGGCAGCGGCAAGGGAAGGAGGTGAACGACTATGATTATGTGCTCAATATGTAAAGAAAACTACGCAGTAGTTTTTATAACAAAAATACAAGATGGAAAGCAGATGCAGGAAGGACTTTGTTTATCCTGCGCAAAAAAACAGGGTATTCAGCCTGTCAACCAGCTGATCGAGCAGACGGGTATGACTGACGAGGACATTGAAAATCTAAATAAACAGATGGGTAGTCTTTTTGACAATATAGACATAGATCCTGATGGCAGCCAGATTTCTAATGGGGAGCCGTCGGTAGACAACAACAAGCTCAATCCGTTTTTTAATTTTATCAATCGAGCATTCCCCAAAAATGAAGAACCGGGGGACAACGATGATCACAAGGATTCACTCGATGAAAAGGAAGGAAAGAACGGGACAAATGGGACGAGAACCAAGACCCAGGAAAAAAAGGTTTTGAAAAAGAAAAAATACCTTGATATGTATGGCACAAATCTGACAGATATGGCTAAGGAAGATAAAATTGACAGGGTGATTGGCAGAAACAGAGAAATTGACAGGGTTGTGCAGATTTTAAACAGGAGAACTAAAAACAATCCAGTGCTTATCGGAGAGCCGGGCGTTGGAAAGACGGCTATAGCTGAGGGATTGGCTGTCAGGATTAATAGAAGGCAGGTACCTGCTAAATTGTTCAATGCAGAAATCTATCTGCTGGATATGACAAGCATTGTTGCAGGGACTCAGTTCAGAGGCCAGTTTGAAAGCCGTATGAAGGGTATTATCGAGGAAGCAAAGGCTTTAGGCAATGTCATTCTCATCATTGACGAGCTTCACAATATCATGGGAGCGGGAGAGGCAGAGGGCGCGATGAATGCGGCCAATATTTTGAAGCCTGCGCTTTCCAGAGGCGAGATTCAGGTGATCGGTGCTACGACACTAAATGAATACAGAAAGCACATCGAGAAGGATTCTGCACTGGAGAGAAGATTCCAGCCCGTCATGGTGGATGAACCTTCTGTTGAGGATACCATTGAGATACTAAAAGGAATCAGAGATTATTACGAGAACTACCACAGAGTGAAAATATCCGATGAAGTCATTGAGGCTGCCGCCAGATTATCTGAAAGGTACATTACCGAAAGGTTTTTACCGGACAAGGCGATAGATGTAATTGATGAGGCCGGTTCGAGAGTTAATTTGAAAAATACAGGTCTGGTTGAGCTTGAAGCACTGAAGGATGAACTAAAGAAGGTGCAGGAGGAAAAGGAGTTTGCCATTTCTGCGGATTCAATAGAAGATTACCAGAAAGCGGCAGATCTCAAAGTGCGCGAGTGTAAGCTATTGCAGAATATTAAAGATTTTGAGGACAATAACAAGGCAGATATACTCACCGTTGAAGATATAGCTCACGTCATAGAATCATGGACCAAAATACCGGTCCAGAAGTTGACGGAGATTGAAGCTGTGAAGCTGATGAATTTGGAGGAACGACTTCACAAGAGAGTTATAGGCCAGAATGAGGCAGTCAGGAGTATTTCCAAGGCGATAAGAAGAAACAGAGCAGGCTTTAAAAAGAAGAAGAAGCCCTCCTCCTTTATATTCGTCGGGCCTACCGGTGTCGGAAAGACAGAGTTGGTCAGATCGCTGGCTGTGGAACTGTTCGAAACAGAGGATGCATTGATCAGACTGGATATGTCTGAATTTATGGAGAAACATACGGTATCAAAACTGATAGGATCACCTCCCGGTTATGTGGGGTATGATGATGGCGGACAGCTAACGGAAAAAGTCAGAAGAAAACCTTTTTCCATTATACTGATGGATGAGATCGAAAAAGCCCATCCGGACGTATTTAATATGCTTCTTCAGATATTTGAGGATGGAAGGCTTACCGACAGCCATGGAAAGGTAGTCAATTTTGAAAATACGATCATTGTTATGACATCAAACGCCGGAACAACACTCAAAGCCAACGGGCTTGGATTTTCCAATGACGGTTATAAGGCTTTGGAGAGCAGGGTAAAGGACGTGATTAAGGAAACGTTCAGACCTGAGTTTCTGAACAGGCTGGATGAGATCATCGTATTTACAGAGCTTAGCCGGGATGAACTGAAACAAATTATTGCACTTATGCTCGAAGAGGTTCGGACTGAAGCATACCAGAAGGGTATTTTGCTCAGCTTTTCAGATGAGATTATTGAGTTCATTCTGGAAAAGGGCTATGATCCAAAATATGGAGCCAGACCTTTGAGAAGAACAATCCAGAAGTATGTGGAGGACGAGTTGACAGAGCAGTTTTTCCTTGGAAAGATACAGCCCGGTACAAAAATTACTGCAAATGTAAACGATGAGACGATCCAATTCAGCTGGTAAGGAGTTGTTGAAGTGAGCTTGACCAGAGTATCACGGACTTTATTAATCTTCTTGATAAGCATATTATTATTGGGTGCCTGCACGCAGGCACCCCCTGATACACAAGTTCCTGTAACAGATGACATTGATGAAAACAACTCAAAGACCACGCTGAGGTTCATCAGCAGTTGGGGGGGAGTCGATAGTAAAGCCGAGTCACTCAAGGTTATACTTAATAAGTTTGAGATAGACAACCCTGATATTGTTGTTGTGAATGAATCACTATTTGGGGAAGATTTTCTTCCAAAAATCAAAACCGACTTTGCCTCGGGAAATGATCCGGATGTATTCGGACTGTGGCCGGGATCAGACATCAATACTTTGGTCAAGGCAGGGAAGGTCGCAGACCTAACCGGGCTGTTATCAGACAACCTGGATTGGAAAAGAAGCTTCAATCCGAAAATGTGGGACTACACTACATACAACGCAAGAATTTACGGGTTACCCGTAGAAGTCATATTTGAATGCTTGTTCATCAACAGAGATCTTTTTCAGAAATATAATGTCAACATTCCGAATAACTTCGAAGAACTAAAAAATGCGATACAAGTGTTCAAGGAAAAGAAAATCGCACCCATCGCATTTAATACATACGCTGAGGGTACATATCTTTACCAGAATCTTGTTGCGGCAGTGGGTGGGAAGAATGATACGGAATACCCTTTCTATGAGGGCAGGATAAAGCCAAGCCACCTGAGAACTCTGCAGTACATTAAGGAACTATATGATATGGGTGCCTTCCCTGA
>JAEYRF010000248.1 GCA_023409615.1 Bacillota bacterium
GTATTATACTATGGAATTCCATCCTCCCTAACCAATTTTACCATAAAAATAAAAGGATATACACAATAATATATCCAAAGCTTTATTTATTAAAGGCTATATGGTTTAAATCAAAAAAGACCCTGAAAAAGGTCTTTAGGTGCGAAAATTTATTTAAGAATTACAATATCGATCCTTCTGTTTTTTTGCCTGTTATATTCAGTGTCATTTGGTGCGATCGGCTTAAATTCAGCATTTCCCGCAGCTGTCAGATGCTCTTCCTTCAAACCGCAGTCATCCACAAAAAACCGAACCACATTTGTCGCTCTTTTTGTCGACAGTTCCCAGTTTGAGGGATACAGTGCAGTATGAATCGGGCGGTCATCCGCATGACCCTGAACCAGTATCTCTGTATCCAGCGTAATCAAAACCTGCCCCATTTTCTCCATGATTGGTTCGGCAGTCGCCTTCATATCTGCACTGCCTGAATCAAATAAAATCAAAGAATCCAATCGCAAAATGATTCTACTCTCTTCTTCTATGACTTTAATATTTTCATTTAGCCCCATCTGATCGATAAGTTCCTGTATATTAACCTTTGCTATCTTTATTGTCTCTAATTTTTCGGCTGCGCCGGCCATTTCATCAAGTTCTTCTTTGCCGATATTTCCGCTCCCGTCATCTTCTCCGACTTTGTTTTCCAATTCGTCCAGAATCTTCTCCCCATCCTCGAATGGAGTAATACTGACCATAGAATCTGCATCGGTCGCCTTCATAATACTGGTACCACCAGAAAAGGCAGATCGTACCGATAACGCCACCTGCTCAAATTTTTGTTTATCAACGATAGCCATAGAAAAAAGCAGAATAAAAAAACACAAAAGCAAAGTTACGAGGTCGCTGTAAGTTGTCAGCCAAGAACCTCCCCCTCCGCTGTCATCCGGAGCACGTCTTTTCTTTCGCAATCTAAATCACCCCCATCATGCTGAAACCGGCTTGTTAATATCATCCTCATCAACTGTTTCCTTCTTCTTTTCGCCGGCCAGTCTCTCTTCAGGACTAAGGTAGATTCTAAGCTTCTGCTCCAGCATCTTGGGGTTTTCGCCCGCCTGGATAGATATAACGGCCTCCGCAATCATCTCCATCTGATGGACTTCTTCATCGCTCTTCATCTTCAGCTTTCCTGCCATCGGAATACAGATAAAATTAGAAAGTATACTGCCATAAAAGGTAGTAACCAAAGCAACAGACATAGACGGCCCAATCTGAGCCGGATCATCAAGCTTCAGCAGCAAATTAATCAGGCCTAATAACGTACCAATCATGCCCCATGCAGGGAAAATCGCGCCCATCATATTGAAGATTGCAATACCCTTGCCATGCCGTGATTGCATATTCTCAATTTCGGTGTCCATAAAGTCCTGTATTGTTTCAGATTCGATTCCATCGACAACAAGTTGAAGAGATTGCTTGATGAAGGCATCCTCCATTTCCTCCAGTTCAGGTTCGATTGACAGCAACCCTTCCCTTCTGGTTTTCTCCGAAAGCTTCACCATCTGAGAAATGATTTCGGAAGCTGAGGATACTTTGTCAGTAAAAGTATGCACTGCCACCTTGAAAACGCCAAGGAAATCCTTGAACCTAAAATTAATCAGTGTAGAGCATATTCCACCGCCGATCGTAATAAATACTGATGGTGGATCCCAAAAGGAAAGTAATTCACCGCCCCCAATAAAAATGGAGATAATGACGCAGGCTACCCCGGCCACAAGGCCAATAATCGTACCTAAATCCATATCGCTTCATCCTTTGCATATTCAAAAACATATCTATATTGACTATACATTATTAGACCTCATTTTTCAACAATTCTAAATATGTTATCGGATAAAGTTAAACTTTGCATTATGATGTTTTTGCGAAAAATTATTGAGAAAGGATACCGCTGGCAAAAGCTCTCGCCATTGGTATCTCTAGAGGCTTAACAGCCAATTTGATTTTCAGCTTGCCAAATTCTCTTCCCATTCTTTTATAGAATGTTTTCAAGTACTTAAAACTCAATGAGGAGTACTCTTCAAGCGTCCCGATCCATTTCCTGCTGTACATGTTACTGTTACATGCAACTGCGCCCATCACCAGAAACAGGATACTGTCTTTGATTAGATTCTTTAATTCAACCGCTTCCGAAGAACAAAAGCATTTATCATCATCCAAAATACTATTCATGTAATTAATCAACCTATTTGTGAGTCGCTCAGCAGAAATGCCAGTATCGTTTCTGGAAAAAACAGTGTTGTGTCCATTTCCCCTATCCTCGCTTGCATCCTGCAGGTCATCTATAAACTGCAGCATTACACCAAATCCAAAAATAAAAGAAGCTTCCTGCTCAGATAATCGACCTTTAACAAGGCAACCATCCGCCAGGACTGAACACCCGCCCTTCTCAATACTGATATCCAGTATGTCAGTGCAGGATTCATCATTACAGCCAAACTGCAGTATGCTTTTTTCCTGTGCCGACTGAATCCCAAGCAGGCTGTTGTACACCATAGGGAAACTTATACGCGGAAACTGACCTTCTATCATTCGGACGAGGCGGAACAGTCTTTCCTCCAAAAGCGACATTGCACATAAGTTTTCACCGGCGAGCCTTTTCCTGAAATTTTGATTCACTATCCTTTTTTCTTTCTCGGAAACGGTTGACGCGTCCAGGTAGTTATCAGTATAGGGGTACAGCATGCTATAGGCAAATACTGACGGTGTCATCTCCACTTTCAAGCCCATCAGCCTTTGTATACAGTTCATGATCCAGGCATTCCTCAGGGACTGAAAAATATCTTCCAACTTGAAGTCAGCGTCAAACTCCCGGGCTTTGTAAATAAAGTCAGATGTCACATCACAAAATCCATCCTCCAACAGCATTCTCATACTGCTGCCATCAAGTCCAAGAACATCTACTCCACAGCCATATACCAACCTCTTTAGATCAGAGCCCCAGCGTACAGTATCTTCACGCTTCCTGCCGGCAAACCCTTTGATCAGATGTATCAACTCATCTGCGAAGCTGCTCATTGCAGCCTCCTTCTGCCTGCGTTGATCTTCAGTATAACAGGCCCGAAACGCGGGAAGCGTATCGGGTGTGTTCATCCAAATCCTCTTATATTTCTCTTTCAGTTCGTATATCATCTGCTCAGAACCCGACCGTTTTATCATCTCTACCCCGCTGACCCTTATTACTTTCTTCCCTTCAGAACAAAAACACCGCCGATCACAATAAGCAGCAAAGGTACCAACAGCTTAAGATTAAACAGCCCAGGCATAAACTGTTTACCAAGGATTAATATTCCAAGGCCTAAAAGGATCGCCCCGATGACCACTCTATTTTTCTCTGAATGATATTTTGCTGGACGATTCCACTCTTCTGCATTCGCATTGAATTCGCTCTCAAACGCCGCATTGGTATTCCATTGGCTATCATCAGGTGTATACCCTTTGTCTTCAGGCATAATCAGTGCCGCCGCAATGTACAAAACTATCCCGAAGCCTGTAAAAACAGCCAGAATGCCTATAATCCTGATAAGTGTGACATCGATCCGCAAATACTCAGATAATCCGCCGCATACTCCAAATATTACCTTGCTTCTTTTTGAACGATGTAATCTTTCCATATCTTTTTACTCCTTTTTTCACGCATAAATGTTTCTACACAAGATAATACGTAGCTAGGACAATAATGTCTAATCAATTTTATAACTTTATTGCAAGCTGTCCGGTAGTTTTTCACATTCTAAAGGTTTTTCGGGTGCAAGCAATGTAAACAACCCACCAAACAGGACAGAAGAATAATATGTGAGAAGTCTGTAAACAAGTATCACCGGTATAATGTAACCCTTCTGAAAAAACATACCAAAGAACAAATAGCTGATGCCTTCGACCCCACCGGTGGCTCCAGGGGTTGGAACCAAAAGCGAGACCAGCATGATTATGGACTGAGCCGCGATCATTTCAGGTAATGACGCTATTTGGGATTCCACAGCAAGCTGTATAAACCATGTAATTGCAAAAATGAATGTAAATTGTAATACTTGAACCACCAGCAGTGTAAAAAGCGATCTGTGGTCTTTTTTCAGGATCAGTGCCCCCTTGCTGAAGCTTGCCAATTCACTGTCAATTTTTTTCTCCGCAGCAACCAAATTCTTAATTAGCTTCAGCTTTGACATAAGCCTGCAAAGAAACAACATTACTTTTTTAGCCGTTTGCGATTTATACAAAAGAAGAATGATAAAAACCAAAAATGCAGAATTTAATATAAGGCCGGCTATAAAAAAATAGTTGAACTGTGGAATTCGCAGAGTAAAAACAGCACCAAACAAGATGTATGCCCCTATGGCGTATAGGACAATGACAAACTGATGTAAAATTGTCTTCACTGCAAAAATTGATGCTGCAAGACCCGGTCCTAAGCCCTCCTTCACCATCACATAGGCTTGAACCGGCTCACCGCCCCCTGCAAATGGGCTAATCGAATGAAAAAACTGCCCAATCATAGTTACCTTAATCGAGTTCCTCATCATTTGCCCTTTATGCACAGTAGTCGTTATAATTTGCAAAATAACGGCATCCATCAGCCAGTATGCTACCATACATGCAAAGCCGGCGGCCAGCCAGCCAGCCTTCGCATTTGTTACAATATGTACAAGAGCATCAAATCTGTCTGTAAAAAATATTAGCGTAATAAGCAGCAGTGCAGAAGATAGCACAACAAACGTCTTTAGTAGTATTTTTTTCATGTCACCTGATCAATCAATTTTCTTTAAGTCATGCCTGAGGAGGAAGTTCGTCAATCACTTCCACTTTTATGTTTTCTTTATTCATACTGACACCCAACACGCTGACATTGACATTAAGAACTTCAAGCCCCGCCATATCCTGGACTGCTTTACGTACCCTGTCCTGCATATCACGGGCAACCTCATGGATTTTGCAGCCATACTGCATGATAACAGCAAGATCGATATTGACCTGATTTTCTTTCATTTCTACCTTTATTCCTTTGCTGGGTGCCTTTTTGCCAAGCATTCCTACAATGCCCTCCACGAATCCGCCGCCCATTGATGCGACATTTTCATTTCCCGACGCTGCAATTCCTGCTATTGTAGCAATGACTTCTTCGGAAATTTTGATTTTGTCCTCTCGTATTTGTTCTTTTACCAATTCACTCATAATATACGACCCCCATCTTATTTTGTTTAACTATATGGAAAATTTCTTAAAAATCTGCTGATTTTGTTGTCCTTGGGAATGGTATAACATCTCTGATGTTTGCCATACCGGTCAGATACATCACTGCACGTTCAAACCCCAGGCCAAAGCCCGCGTGTTTCGTACCGCCGTACTTTCTCAGGTCCATATACCACCAGTAATCCTCCTGAGCAAGGCCCATTTCCTCCATACGTGCCGAAAGCAGGTCATGACGTTCCTCTCTCTGACTTCCGCCAATAATCTCACCGACTCCCGGAACAAGCAGATCCATTGCCGCAACAGTCTTCCCGTCGTCATTCATTCTCATATAAAAGGCCTTAATATCCTTTGGATAGTCTGTGACGAATACCGGCTTCTTAAACGTCTTTTCAGTCAGGAATCTCTCATGCTCGGTCTGAAGGTCGCTGCCCCACTTCACGGGATAATCGAAATTATCATTTTCCTTCTCCAGGATCTCAATCGCCTCAGTATAAGTGACATGTGCAAAATCAGAATTGAGAACATTATTGAGCCTGTCCAGCAATGTATTGTCTACAAAGTTGTTGAAGAACTCCATCTCCTCAGGTACATGCTCAAGGCAATATCTAATCAGATACTTCATCATATCCTCAGCCAGTACCATGTCCTCAGGAAGACCGGCAAATGCGATCTCAGGTTCTATCATCCAGAACTCTGCCGCATGCCTTGCTGTGTTGGAATTCTCTGCCCGGAAGGTAGGTCCGAATGTATATACCTGTCCGAATGCCATACAGTAAGCTTCTGCCGAAAGCTGTCCACTTACGGTAAGACTTGTCTCTTTCCCGAAGAAATCCTCTTTGTAATCAATACAGCCATTTTCATCTCTTGGTATCTGATTAGGGTCAAACGAGCTCACCCTGAACATCTCACCTGCACCCTCACAATCGCTTCCTGTTATGATTGGTGTATGTACATATACAAAGCCTCTCTCATTAAAAAAGCTGTGGATGGCGTAGGATAAAGCACTCCTAAGCCTGAATACAGCGGAAAAGGTGTTTGTCCTCGGTCTCAGATGAGCAATGGTGCGCAGAAATTCAAAGGAATGACGCTTTTTCTGCAGAGGATAGTCAGCTGCACAAAGGCCCTCAACTACAATTGCGGAAGCCTTTAGCTCAAAAGGTTGTTTTGCTCCGGGCGTCTCCACCAGTTCGCCCTGTACTTTTATCGAAGAACCCTGAGGCAGCTTCGCAATATCTCTAAAATTATTTATGACACCTTCTTCAAAAACAATTTGCAGGTTTTTAAAAAAGGAACCGTCATTTAATTCAATAAAGCCAAAGGTCTTAGAGTCTCTAATGGTCCTGACCCATCCGGCCAGTTCGATTTGTACCCCATAGTATTTGCTGCTGTCACTGTACAATTGCTTTATGCTTACATTCACACAATATTCCTCCCCAATGTATCGTATAGGGTTTATTATATCACATATATTATTGTTTAAAAACGCAGAATTAAGTATAATAATATGCTGTGAAGATATTATTAGTTTCAGATCATGAAGAACCTTATATATGGGATTACTTTGACCGTGAGCGTTTCAGGGATATAGAGCTTGTTTTGTCATGCGGGGATTTAAAGGCAGAGTATCTTTCTTTTCTTGTGACAATGATTCACGTACCCCTAATTTATGTGCCCGGAAACCATAATAAAAACTTCATAACCAATCCTCCAGAGGGATGTGTCAGTGCAGACGATACCATTGTGACCTATAACGGAATCCGGATTTTAGGCCTTGGCGGCAGCATGAATTACAGTAATCATCCGTACCAATATACCGA
>JAEYRF010000001.1 GCA_023409615.1 Bacillota bacterium
CAACCTTTTATGGTAATGATACCGGTTATAGCAATAATAATAACTGTGTAGCATATACATGGGCAGATTATATAGCCGGTGGTGTTGATAAAGGTGGAAGTGATCAGACTTGGGGAGGTAGCAGTGCTTTATTAAGTGGATCACAGACTCTGAACTATATGTATTTAAAACAGAAAATTACGTTCAGCATAGTTAATACAAATATATCAGTAAATATTGGGTATCAAACTGCTAATGCTACAATTTCACAGACAAATACCCAATCATCATGCTCATGGACATCTCCTCAATTAACAGCAAATCCGTCTGGTGCTGAACACGAACATCTTTATATTGATAAAAATGATTTATCAAATGGAAATATTATTTCATGTTTGTATGTAGATGGTGCTGAAATGTATATTAATGGTGTAAGTACTATATATAAGCCAAGTACATATTTGAAGTTTTCAGCTGCTATCCCATAAGAATTACTAAATTGTATTCTTACTAGTTAAATTTAGGGTTGTATTTTAATAAAAACAAATATTGACATAATCATGAATTGCATATATTATTACATAAAGCAATTATTTACCATATGTGTAGGAGGAAAAATGCATGGGTAGTAATATGAGTAATGGAGTATTTAGTATAGTAAGTACTTTAGCTATTATTGAATCGATACTTAGAATCTTTCTATATGCAACAATTATTTTTGTTTCATACTATGTGGTTAAAGCGATAAAAAAATATGTACAGAAGAGCATATAAAATTATAGAAGACTCTCGAAAACTAGTTGGCAAAACTTGCGTAGTGGTAACTTATAGTAAACAGGCGCAGGTAGTGTCAATAATTTAGTGCACATTTTTTCATCGGGGCACCCTTGGGTTGGCCAGACTATCTAATTCATCCCTTGGCTGATGATTAGCTGGCAGGGTTGGCGCTCTCAAGGGCGCGCGGCATCGCTTCCCTTGATAGGGACAAAACGGCCAGCTACCCTCCAAGAAGGAATGAATCGGCCGATTTCGTGGGTTTCTGTAATCTCATCTATTCCAGTTAAGAGGCCCATATTCATATACCGATGCGTTCCCCATGCGGTGCTGCAGATATGCCGGAGCCGGGCACATACAAGCATCAGGGCGGAATTGCCGTCCGGAAAGCTGCCGACCACCCTGGTCCGTCGACGGATCTCCTTCATGATCCGCTCAATTCCATTGTTTGTTCGGATCTTGATCCAGTGCTCCCTCGGAAATTTCATGTATGTCAGGGTTTCTTCAATCCCTTTTTCTATCTTTGTTGCTGCTTCTCCGAGTCGCATGCTTCTCAGCTTCTGCACCACATTGGAAGCCTTTTCACGAGCGCTCTCCAGGTCTTCTTGAGCATGAATTGCCTTCATCATTGCCGTCACATCATTCATTTTGCTATGAGGTACCGCAGTGAACACATTCCGGTAAAAATGTACCACACAACGCTGAAATTTCGCTTCCGGAAATGCACGGCAACTGCTTCAACCAGGTCGAGACACTTGTCTCTGACAAACAACTGGGTTCCCTGCAATCCTCGTTCTTTCAAGCTTCGAAGGAAGGATGCCCAGCTTGCCTTGTCTTCTTTGGATCCTTCACTGGCACCGATAATCTCCCGGATGTAATGCTCCCCTTTGTCAAGACATAGAAAGTTATGATTTAAGTTAACCCCTTTCTGTGCCGGTATTTTATGAAGCAATCACTTGCTCCTTGACACCTGAATACAAATTTGCCGGGCATTCGCCATTAATTGAAGAATGAGGTCTGTAAGTGTTATACGTGTGGATGTAATCCTTAATCATTGCCCTGATCTGCCAGGGGGTCTCGTACTCGTTTATGTAGATCCGGTCATACTTCAATGTCCTGAAAAAGCGTTCGGTCCTGGCGTTGTCAAGGCACTGGCCTTTGCCGTCCATAGAAACCCTGACTCCGGCATCCTCAACCATTTTGACATAGTCCGGGTTGATAAAATGCCCGCCCTGATCGCTGTTGATGATTTCTGGTTTGTACTTCGCCAAAGCCCGTTTGAGGCAGCAAAGGACGAAGGATTTGTCCAAAGTGCTCGATAGCTTGAAATCGACAATACACTGGCTGTACCAGTCCAGAATGACAAACAGGTACACGAACCCTTTCTTCATCTGGATACAGGTTATATCTACGCCCCAGACCTGGTTGGAATGCGTGATTGCCAGGTTTCTCAACAGGTAGGACTTGATGTACTGCGAATGGTATCGCTTGCTAAGGTTCGGTTTTGGGTACGGAGTGTAGATGCCCATGCCTTTCATGATTCGTCTAGTACGCTTACTGTTGATCAGGATCCCATCGTAATCGTTCGGTATCCCCAAGTAGGCTTATCCGTGTGTATCTCATCGATACACCGCATGATGAAAAGTTCCTCGTCGGTAATCAGCTTCAGTTCCGGCTGCCGATAAAGGCTAGATCTGCTCAGGCTCAGCAACTGGGCTTGCCGCTGAAGCAGATCCGTTCGTTCGTCTTGTCCACGCTCCCCTTACGGACGCTTGCGTCGGAAGATTTCATCAGATTTTTTTTTGAGCCAGTCGACCGCATATGTCAACTGACCGACTTTGCACTCCAGAGCTGCCACCCGTTCCTTTTCCGCAACCCAGTTCCCTTTCGGCTTCCGATGGTCCCTTTTTAAACACATCGGCGGCTCGTTCTAGGAATTCTGATTTCCAGCGGCTGATCACGACTGGACTGACATCATGGCGTGCTGCGATTTCATTGAGAGTTGCTTCCTTCTGAAGAACCTCCAGCACTACCTTGGTTTTAAATTCTGTACTGTAATTATTTCGTTTGTTCATGCATCCATTATAACTTATTTTCTCACCTTTTGTGTCTCACCCTATGGGGAGCATTATAGTTAGGGGTGAACTAAAAATAGTGAGCCTTGAAACGTAGATAACGAAAGCTCTTTGAGTTTTCGAGATGATTATTATAATAAACGGGTAATAAAACTGAAAGCCAGTACAGGAGGGGCAAACCATGGAAT
>JAEYRF010000010.1 GCA_023409615.1 Bacillota bacterium
ATCCTACAGTTGTTGGTCTTGACTCGAAACTGGACTTTATTCCGGCTGCAATAAGAGAGCGATCCTTCAGAGAATTTGGAGAAAATGCAGCAGGCATAAGCGATGCAATGCTGCGGTTCAATAAACGGTTGATTGATGCGATTTATGATATCGTTCCTGCGGTCAAACCTCAGATGGCATATTACGAGATTTACGGAGCCGATGGAATAAATGCTTTCTCTGAAACATGCGCCTATGCGCGTTCTAAGGGAATGCTGGTAATTGCGGATGGTAAGAGAAATGATATTGGAACAACTGCTCAGGCTTACTCTGATGCATATCTGGGAGAGATAAAGATTGGAGATAAAAAACAGTCAATGTTTGAAATTGATGCGCTGACTGTTAATCCATACCTTGGATACGATGGAATCAAGCCTTTCGCTGAAGCCTGTGCTGAATATAATAAAGGGATTTTTATCCTTGTCAAAACGTCGAACAAATCCTCCGGACAACTGCAGGATCTGATCACAGATGACGGAAAATATATATATGAAAAAGTTGCCGAGCTGGTAAACGAATGGGGCAGCTCATTAGTCGGTCAGTATGACTACAGCAGTATTGGCGCAGTAGTCGGCGCGACATGGCCTGAACAGGCGAAAGTATTGCGTGAAGTTATGAAAAAAGCCTATATATTGGTGCCGGGTTATGGTGCTCAAGGCGGCACTGCAAAGGATGCGGTACAGTCCTTCAACAGTGACGGACTTGGCGCAATCATCAACGCATCGCGGAGCATCCTTTGTGCATGGAAATCCGAGCATTGGTCCGGTAAATACAATGAAGACGCATTTGACATAGCAGCAAGAGCGGAAGCACTAAGAATGCGCGATGATATTAACAATGCATTAGAAGGCAAATAGATAGGAAGGCCTTAACACTGAAGAATTCGAGGGGAGATTAGCATGCCAAGACGTAATGATGTCAATAAAGTTATGGTGATTGGTTCAGGGCCTATTGTTATAGGACAGGCTGCGGAATTCGATTATGCAGGGACGCAAGCTTGCCAGGCGCTCAAAGATGAGGGCGTGGAGGTAGTTCTGGTCAACAGTAATCCTGCTACGATCATGACTGATAAAAGCATAGCCGACAATGTTTATATTGAGCCACTGAATGTTGAAACTCTTAGAAAAATCATAATTAAAGAAAAACCGGATAGCCTGCTTCCGACACTTGGAGGTCAAACAGGGCTCAATCTTGCGATGGAACTTGCAGAGTCCGGTTTCCTTAACGAAATGAGTGTTAAATTACTCGGAACTGCAACTGAAGCTATAAAAATGGCAGAAGACAGACAGGCGTTCAAAGACACTATGGAAAGCATCAATGAGCCCTGTATTGCAAGTAAAGTAGTCACATTGGTAAGTGATGCGCTGGAATTTGCACATGAGATAGATTATCCTGTTATAGTCCGACCTGCCTATACTCTTGGTGGTACGGGAGGCGGGATTGCATATAATGACGCACAGCTGATCGAAATTGCCACAAACGGTCTGAGACTTAGCAGAGTAGGGCAGGCATTGATTGAAAAATGTATCTCAGGCTGGAAGGAAATCGAATATGAAGTTATGCGTGATGGAAAAGGTAATGTGATCACAGTCTGTAATATGGAAAATATTGACCCGGTCGGTGTTCATACCGGAGACAGTATTGTTGTTGCTCCTACACAGACCTTATCTGATAAAGAACATCAGATGCTGCGTACAGCCTCATTGAAGATCATTTCTGCCCTTGGTATTGAGGGCGGATGTAATGTGCAGTTCGCTCTGCATCCCACAAGCTTTGAATATGCTGTAATAGAGGTCAATCCCAGAGTCAGCCGCTCATCAGCGCTTGCATCAAAAGCTACAGGATACCCGATTGCTAAGGTCGCGACAAAGATAGCTATCGGCTATTCACTCGATGAGATTCAAAATGCTGTCACCGGAAAGACCTTTGCATGTTTTGAGCCAACACTTGACTATATCGTTTTAAAAATACCGAAATGGCCATTTGACAAATTTGTCAAGGCTGAACGCACCTTGGGCACACAGATGAAGGCCACAGGTGAGATCATGTCCATCAGCAACTCGTTTGAGGCGGCACTGATGAAGGCCATTCGCTCACTTGAACTTAATATTTATACATTGGAACAGGATATTTATAAATCTTTGGATACTCCTGCAATCATAAATAAGCTTAGTGATATAAATGACGAGAGAATATTTGTAATAGCCGAGGCCCTCAGAAGAGGTGTTACTGTTGAGAAAATCAACGAAATCACGAAGATTGACAATTTCTTCATAAATAAATTCAACGAGATAGTTGTGATGGAGGAGAGACTAAAGTCCTTCACTTTGGAGACATTATCGCCGGAATTGCTCAAAACGGCTAAAAAGCTCGGTTTCCCCGATGTTGTAATTGCAAAGTATACAGGAACCGATCGAAAAACGATAAGGGATTTGCGCCGTCGCTCCGGAATCGAAGTCACATACAAGATGGTTGATACCTGCGCCGCAGAGTTTGAAGCGATTTCACCCTACTACTATTCTACATACGACACTTTCAACGAGGTAATTAAATCCGACCGCAAAAAGATTCTGGTCATTGGCTCGGGACCGATCAGAATCGGTCAAGGCATCGAATTTGACTACTGTTCTGTTCACTCGGTCTGGGCACTGAAGGAACAAGGTTATGAAACCATTATCGCAAATAACAATCCTGAGACGGTCAGTACGGATTTTGACACCTCTGACAGGCTGTATTTTGAGCCGTTGACAATCGAGGACGTGGAAAACATTATAGAATGCGAAAAGCCGGAAGGCGTCATTGTACAGTTTGGCGGTCAGACTGCAATAAAACTTGTCAATGCTCTCAGCGAAAATGGTGTTAAGATTTTCGGCACTCAGGCATCAGATGTAGATGCCGCAGAAGACAGAGAGAAATTTGATGTGATTCTTGAAGAAGTCGGCATTCCGCGTCCTAAGGGAAAAACGGTCTACACTGTAGAACAAGCGCTGGAAGCAGCTAATGAACTGATCTATCCTGTACTTGTGAGGCCTTCCTACGTTCTTGGCGGCCAGGGAATGGAAATCGCTTACGGAGACAAGGATATTATCGAATTCATGGAGATAATAAACCGTGTGAAGCAGGAGCATCCAATCCTTGTCGATAAATATATGATGGGGAAGGAAATTGAAGTCGACGCTATCTGTGACGGTGAGAACATTCTGATCCCAGGGATCATGGAACACCTTGAACGTGCCGGTGTCCATTCCGGAGACAGTATTTCGGTCTATCCTGCAACATCGCTGAGTCAGGCCACAATACGAAAGATCGTTGAATATTCTGAAAAGCTGGCCAAAGCGCTGAATGTACTCGGTATGATCAATATACAATATGTTCTGTACAACGACGAACTCTATGTTATAGAGGTTAACCCGAGGTCCAGCAGAACAGTCCCATATATCAGCAAAGTTACCGGCATTTCAATGGTCAATATTGCCACAAAGCTGATGACAGGAAATAAATTGAGCGATTTTAAGTTTGGCACTGGTTTATATAGAGAAGCTGATTACGTTGCAATTAAAGTACCGGTATTCTCGTTTGAAAAGCTTCATGACGTTGACACTAGCCTTGGACCTGAAATGAAGTCTACAGGAGAAGTACTCGGGATCGGTAAAACATTTCATGAGGCATTGTACAAAGGCATCGTAGCATCCGGCATGAAGCTTCCTGCAGAGGGCGGCGGAGTACTTATGACTGTAAGAGATTCCGATAAGACCGAATTGATAAATATTGCTGAACAATTTGAAAAACTGGGCTTTGAATTGTGGGCTACGGGTAAAACGGCTAATATGCTTAACATGCACGGCATAGCAACCAATGCAGTAAAGAAAATAGACGAAGGCTCTCCGAACCTGTTGGATTTGATTTCTTCAGGCAGGATCAAGCTGGTTATAAATACACCGACTAAAGGACGCAAGCCTGAACGTGACGGCTTCAAGATCAGACGTAAGGCTGTTGAGATGTCCATACCATGTCTGACATCGCTGGATACGGCGAAAGCAATCCTCGACTGCATAGAAGTGGAGAGAGCAAAAGATGAACTGGATGTCATTGAACTTGCTGTTTTTGATTAATGAGACATTAGCTTACTAAAGCATTTGCTAACTAAAGCATTTGCTAACTAAAGGATATACTAGCTAAAGCAAAAAGGAGACGGAAATGGCTTATCAATTGCTGGACAGAATAGTTGGAATTGAACGTCTTACCGGGGAAATTTACGCAATGACAGTGGAATCAGAGAAGATTTCAGAGGTTTCTGTCCCGGGACAGTTTGTCAATATCAAATGCTGTGAAGGAACACAGGCATTGCTTAGAAGGCCTATAAGTATTTGCTCGGTTGACAGGAAGGCAGCGACATACAAACTTCTCTTTCAGAAGAAAGGCAGTGGTACAGAACTGCTGGCATGTAAAAAACAAGGGGACACACTTGATGTTTTAGGGCCACTTGGAAATGGGTTCGACATGAACATTAAATATAAACGTATTGCTGTTGTCGGTGGCGGAATAGGCGTCTTTCCTCTATTGTTCCTGTTAAATGACAGTAAAGCGATCGTTAAAAGAACATATCTCGGATTTCGGGAAAAAAACCTGGTAGTGCTGGAAAATGAATTCCGGGATAGTTCCACTACGATGGAAATAACCACAGATGACGGCATTTATGGCACTGGAGGGTTTGTAACCGACATACTTGCAAGGGATCTGAGCATTGATAATATTGATATGATATATGCCTGTGGTCCGACTGTCATGTTGAAAAAAATCGCAGATATCGCAAAGAAGACGGGGACTGAGTGTCAGCTGTCTCTTGAGCAGCGAATGGGCTGTGGCTTCGGCACATGTCTGGTGTGCGCCTGCAAAACACATGTTCAGGATGGGGATTGGCAATACAGCCACGTATGCAAGGATGGGCCGGTATTCAACAGCAGGGACATTATTTTTGATTAGCCGGCATTCTCTGCTGCAGGCAAAAGTTATATTTATCTATGCTTGTTGCCTGCTGATTTGATTATAGAGATCTGACTTGGAGGGTAAAATGAACGATATTGGTATCGACCTCAGCGTTGACATAGGAGGACTGAAGCTAACAAATCCGGTTATTGTCGCTTCAGGTACATTCGGTTTTGGCAGGGAGCATGCGCAATTCATTGATCTGAATGAGCTTGGCGGGATCAGTGTTAAAGGACTCACACTCAAGCCCCGTCAGGGAAACAAGCCTCCCAGAGTGGCAGAAACGCCCGCCGGTATGCTAAACAGTGTTGGTCTTCAAAATCCGGGAGTGAAGTATTTTATAGAGAACGAAATACCGTTTTTGAGGCAATATACTACTGCGATTATCGCCAATATTGCAGGTAATACAATCGAAGAGTATTGTGAGATGGCTGAGCTCTTGTCTGAGGCTGACATTGATGCTATTGAGCTGAATATCTCCTGTCCGAATGTAAAGGCAGGATGTCTGGCATTTGGAAACACACCTGCGGGGACACATGAAATAACATCCCAGGTGAAAAGATTCTGTAAACAGCCACTCATTGTGAAATTGACACCAAATGTGGTGAGTATATCTGAGATAGCAATTGCAGCTGAAAATGCCGGAGCAGACGCTATATCGCTGATTAACACCCTGTTGGGGATGGCTGTTAATATCGAAACAAGAAGACCTGTTTTGGCAAATAATACAGGCGGATTATCAGGCCCTGCGGTCAAACCGGTGGCTGTCAGAATGGTCTATGAAGCTTCACAGGCAGTTAATATACCGATAATTGGCATGGGTGGGATCATGAATGGAAATGATGCAGTAGAATTTTTACTGGCAGGTGCAAGTGCTGTTATGGTCGGAACCGCAAGCCTGATTAGTCCCGATGCATGTATAAAAGTTCGTGACGGCATCAAACAATATATGCAGCGTCATCAGCTGCAGAGCATTTCTGATATTACAGGCAGGCTCGAGTTAAACAGCTAAGTATAGATGCTGATAAATTGTACACATGGCGTTGCACATTCGGGAGGAGTCCTGTAAGATAATTATATGATAAATAAGGTTCTTTGGGATAAGGAGACAGGATGAAGACCAGACTGATTATTGTGCGGCATGCTGAAGCAGAGGGAAATAAAATCAGGCGCTTTCACGGATGGACCGATTCTGCACTGACAGAGCGTGGACATTTGCAGGCAGTTAGGGTTGCAGAAAGACTTAAGGACATGCCTGTTGATTTGATATATTCGAGCAGCTTGAAAAGAACTATGCAGACAGCCGGTTATATCGCAAAATCCAAAAACTTGCCTGTCAACGCTTCTGATGAATTGAAGGAAATAAACGGGGGAGACTGGGAGGATCTTACGTGGAAAGAGCTTGAGGAAGGCTGGCCGGCCGACTATGATATATGGGATAATCGCCCCCATCTTCATAAGATGCCTGGTGGAGAATCAATGACTGAATTTCATCAAAGGACTCTTAATGAAGTATTACATATTATAAATCAAAACCTTGGGAAGAATATTTGTATTGTAACGCATGGTACTGTGATTCGTACTTTGATATGTCATTTCAGAACCTGTTCGCTTGAAGAAATGGTTAATGTGTCCTGGTGTGACAACACAGCAGTTACAATTATTGATTATGAAAATGGTGAATTTTCCACTGTTGTCGAGGGAGATTCTTCTCACCTCGGAAGTGATCTTGGAACAATAGTTAATCAAGACTGGTGGGATGATTATATTAAAAAATTCAATGGCAAGGAAGAGGAGAGATAAAAATGTCTGATGATAAGCTGGTTCGATGGTTGTTTGATACAGGCGCAGTCAGGGTCTGCCCGGAAGGAAAGCCCTTCTGGTATACATCGGGAACGATCGGACCTTACTATATAAATACTCATTTTTTGTATGGAAGCGAAAAAAAGGCATTGAAATTACTTGAAAAGATTGATGCTTTCAAGGCTGACAAGTTGAATTGCCCCGAGAAGCTGATCCCGTTAACCGAAGCGAACTATGATGAAGATGATATTTACAAAGGTCTTATCGATAGTATGGTGGAGTTTATTCGCAACAATATCGATCTGGACAATATCAGCTATATTTCAGGCGGAGAAAGACGTGACTGGTTTTTCTCGCTGATCATTGCCAAACTGCTGGGAAAGCCGCACATCACCATATATAAAGATTTGAGCTCTGTCATTACAGAAAACGGTGAGACCTGTCCCTCTGTATCTATAAATGGAGCGAAGGTGCTTCATATTGCCGATCTGATTACTGAAGCTTCCAGCTATGAAAGAGCCTGGATACCGGCAATAAAAAATATCTGCGGTGATCTGAGCTGCAGCGTTGTTGTTGTTGACAGGCTGCAGGGCGGAGGAGATCTGCTTGAGAAAAATGGCGTATGCTCCTTTGCCATGGTATCAATTGACAAGTCTTTCTTTGAAAATGCTCTTGGGATGGGGCTGATTACACGCGGACAATATGATTTGCTGCTGGAGTATACGGCAAATCCGCGGGAATCAATGAAAACCTTTCTAAGGGATAACCCGGGATTCTTGGAAAGTGCGCTCGCATCTGACGACAAGACAAGGGAGCGCGCTCAATTGTGTATCGATAAAAAAATATACAGCTAATAATGCTGTAATTCATCAACATCAGAAATATAGTGACGAACTAATATATATATACTCGCAATATACTGTGCTGCGAAACTAAAACATGTAGCATCGTAAAAAGCTCAATATATATACATATTGACATTTGAAGCTGCAATCCATATAATTTCAATTAGCAAAAATAAAAGGAGGTGAGAGGAATGAAATGGACCAAATCCGTACAAATTGAAAATACTTCAGCTATTGCAAGGGGGAAGTCTGCCCTTTTTTCAGCCTGTTTTTTTACCTCTCACCGGAATCGTATAAGCTAATGATCTAATGTGCTTGTATTGGACTCTCCGAGAGCTGAAAAGCTGGCGGGGAGTTTTTTTATGATCATTTGCATACATTAAGGAGATTTATAATGAAAATTAATATAACCAAGTATTTAAAAACAGTACAAATGTCTGCACAAAGTACAACAAACGGAGGAATACTATATTTGCTTCCGAATTATCTGATGAAGGTGTTCTATGTTGTTCCAATGTTCCTTTTGTGGAAAACGCTGATGGAAAGCGGAGTAGAGACTGGAATGACTCTTTCACAAATGCTGACCTACACCTATCTTGGTGCAATTTTTTCTGACCTACTGGTGGTTATAACACCAGCCTCCGGATGGCTTTATGAGGGTTTGTTCGTCAGCCTGTATCAACGGCCGCTGCGTATATTTTCGCATCTGGCTTCACAGACTGTGGGCAAATGGATTCCAAATCTGCTTTTTTTCACTCTTCCTATGATTATAGCTGCACCATTATTTAATGTTTCGCTGAGAACATGGTCATTGTGGTTTTTCCCCAGTCTGATCTTATGTATATCGTTGGGTTTTGCTGTCGATTTCCTTTTTGCCTGTATGACAATTCGGATGATAAATGCAAGTTGGCTTGTGTATGTTATCAGAATGGCAGTTGTGTCATTCCTTTCAGGCAGTGTGATTCCATTCAAGATACTGCCCTGGGGTCTGGAACAGGTATTTCAGTATCTTCCGTTTGGCTCCCTGGCAGCGGCACCGTTGGCCATCTACACGGGTCTTTCAGAGCCGATACCATTACTGGTTACACAAATTTTCTGGAATATCGTACTGTGGCCCGTTGCCTTTATTGTGTTTGATAAATCTCAGGAAGGGATGATGTCTTTTGGTGGATAAAAAATTTAATTTACTAAGAATATTTCGTTTATTTGGCTTATATGCAAAAATGGATCTGGCATGGCTGTTGAGGGATACTAAGATATGCCTTCTTGCCATTTCTGCCGATTTTATTTCAAATATTGCTGCTGTAACAGGTGTTTTCATGCTAGCATGGCGTTTTAACGGGGTAGGCGGTATGGACCGGTATGAGGTCCTATTTATGCTTGGCTATGTAACCTCGGTCACAGGACTGTTTCAGCTGTTTTTTGCCTATTGCAACACCGGCCATATCAGCCGCAGGATTGGCAGGGGGCAAATGGAGCATATGTTTATTCAACCGATACCAATGCCTATACAGTTGCTCACAGAGGGCTTTATACCTGTTTCAGGGAGCAGCAATCTGATTTCCGGTGCTATTATTGTTATTGCTGCAGTATCAAATCTTAATATAGAAGTGAATGTTTTGTGGGTTGCGCTGCTAATTGCCAGCCTGACTACTTCAGTGGCTATCATACTGGGGCTTTCTTATTTGTTCTCCAGTATTGCATTTTATGCACCGGTACAGGCGGAGGAAATATCCACATATGTAATCGATGAATTTACCGGTGAACTTGGCAAATATCCTCTGTCAGGTATGTCTACCGCCATACAGGCCGTGCTGGTCACAATACTGCCTGCCGGATTACTGGGCTGGTTTCCCAGTCTTGCATTGCTCGGTAAAACTCCGCTTCAGCTGCCTGCTTATTATCCTTTACTTGTTGCGGCAGCATTGTTTTTCGTTACAACTAAACTATTCAAGAGAGGACTGAATCATTATGTCAAAACAGGTGCAAACCGCTATTCCGCAGTCGGACATCGCCGTTAAACTAACAGGGGTTACTAAAACTTATGAACAATGGCAGCGTACCGGCCAAGGAAAAAATATATTAAAGAATCTTATAAAGCCTGAGAAAAAGATCGTTAAGGCGCTGGACAATATATCATTTCATGTAAACACAGGAGAATTTGTAGCATATGCAGGCCCAAACGGCGCAGGTAAAAGTACCACAATGAAGCTTTTATGTGGTATGCTTGTACCGGGAGAGGGGAGTATCGAAGTTCTTGGTCTATCTCCTCAGAAGCAGCGGATTGCACTTATGAAAAGAGTCGGCGTTTTATTTGGCAACCGTACTGAGTTGTGGTGGGATCATCCTGTTACATCAAGCTTTGAATGGAAGCGTGTTGTTTGGGATATTCCGACAGATGAGTTTAAAAAGATGAGAGACAAGGTGGTCGAACTCCTGGACATCGGTAATTTTGTCAATACGTTTGCGAGAGAGTTGAGTCTTGGTCAGAGGATGCGTGCAGATCTTGCCATGATGCTCCTGCACCAGCCCGAA
Organism: Bacillota bacterium; assembly: GCA_023409615.1. Classification (GTDB taxonomy): domain Bacteria; phylum Bacillota; class Clostridia; order Acetivibrionales; family DTU013; genus JAEYRF01. The sequence continues at coordinate 10,209 of JAEYRF010000010.1, forward strand.
TTGATTCTGCTTGATGAACCGACACTCGGCCTTGATGTTCTTGCAAAGCGCCAGATGATAAGCTTTCTGAAGGAGTTGAACAGAGAGCTGAAAACGACAATTATTGTGACCAGCCACGATATGGATGATCTTGAGGAAATGGCTCAACGCATATTGCTCATATCCAACGGCAAAATAACTTATGACGGAGGGTTCGACAACCTTCATAACGCAGCAGGTGGTTTGTGCAGAGTTGTTCTGACGATGAAAGATGGTATTGTGCCTGAGCTTGCATGCGGTAAATTGCTTAGTCAAAGCTACGGTATTTGCGAGTATGAGGTAGATATCGGCAAAACGCCTATCAGGTCAGTGCTTTCAGAGATTGCGGCCATTGAAGATGTACTGGATATCGAGATGAGAAAATCCCCAATTGAAGAGATCATCGCCGGGTTGTACAACAGCTGGAACGTTAACACTGAAACAAGTGGAACTATTGATCAGGAGTAAATAAAGTAATTATGTGGAGACAACAATTGTGAAAAAGATGATGAAAGAAATAAAAAAGATGATAATTATATTTCCTATATTATCTGTACTTGCAGCTTTTATTGTTTTGCTTTCAGCATGTGGGGCGGGTATAGAGGATAACGGTTATGGCACAGGAACGGCTGAGCAAAGTGATGTTATCGGTACACAGACATCACAGACGGCTCCCGGCAGTCCCGGAAACGATCACTCAAACACATCACCGGATCAGCCGTCAGATGAATTTAATGGGGGAAAGACCGATCCGGAAGAAAACCCGACACAACAGGATGATGAAAAGGACGCTGTTTTAAATTTTATCAGTAAAATGAGTGTGGAAGAAAAAATCGGACAACTATTTATTGTTGGTTTTCAAGGAACTGTTCCTGATGATAAGTTAGTTGAGTTGATCGGGCAGAAACATATTGGTGGGGTAATCCTGTTTAAGCGCAACATAAAGGATCCGAAGCAACTGGTTTCATTGAATAATTCCATTAAGGAGATCAATTCAAAGAGCAACAAAGTGCCCTTGTTTGTTTCGGTTGATGAAGAAGGCGGCAGGATCAGCAGGATGCCCGGACAGGTAAAACAGCTGCCTTCAGCTAAATCAATCGGCGAGATCAATAGCAGCGAAATCAACAGCAACGATCTGTCTTATGAATTCGGCAGTCTTCTAGCAATAGAGACTAAAGCCTTCGGGTTCAATATGGATTTTGCTCCCGTACTTGATATCTGGAGCAATCCGAAAAACACGGTTATTGGAGACAGAGCTTTTGGAACCACTCCTGAAATCGTTGTAAAAAATGGCATTCCTGTGATGGAGGGGATAAGAGACGGCGGTATAATCCCTGTTGTCAAGCATTTCCCCGGTCACGGTGACACCACTGTTGACTCCCATGTCGGACTGCCTTCTGTTGACTATGATATACAACGGCTGAAGAGCTTTGAATGGATTCCATTTCAATCTGCAATCGATAATAGGGCAGATGCAGTGATGATTGCTCATATCCTGATACCTGAAATTGACCCGGATAATCCCGCAACACTTTCAAATACAATCATTAAGAACATTCTGAGGGAGCAGATGGGCTTTGATGGAGTTGTGATCACCGATGACATGACAATGGATGCCATCGATAAAAACTACAATATCGGTGATGCATCTGTAAAATCATTAATTGCAGGCAGTGATATCCTTCTTGTTTGTCATGGCAATGAAGCACAGATAGAAGCTATCAATGCTGTCAAATCTGCTGTAAATGATGGCTTGATCTCTGAAAAAAGGATCGATGAAAGCGTTTACCGGATATTGATGTTGAAGAGAAAATATCAATTGTCCGACCAGCCCACAACCGCTGTTGATCTGGAAGACATCAACAAAAAAATTGATGGTTTCCTGGCCAAATGATATAATAACCTCATAGCGGCAAATTTCGATATTGCTTAATACTCGAGGATATAATACTCCTCAACCATGAGGGTGTTATTAGTTAGATGGAGGACAAATTGACATTGGAAACAAAAGAAAACACTATGGTTTCTGAGGATGAAATGACCCGGCAGGAAGCCTTTATGCATATGATACGGGAACAGAATCCCGAAGCAGATAAAAAGTACAGTATCAGCACTTTTGGCTGTCAGATGAATGAGAATGATTCGGAAAAACTGGCTGGAATGCTCGAATCCATGGGCTATAAACATGCAGACAGTCCTGAAAAATCCGACCTGATTCTGTATAATACCTGCTGCGTAAGAGAAAATGCTGAATTCAAGGTTTATGGACACCTGGGTTCCCTTAAAAAACTTAAAATCAGCAAGCCCGATCTGATCATAGCTGTCTGCGGTTGTATGATGCAGCAAAAGGAAGTTGTAGAGGTCATTCAAAAAAAATACAGGCATGTGGATTTGATATTTGGAACTCACAATCTTCACAAATTTCCTGAACTGCTTTATCAGGCTTACAACTCAGATAAGCCAGTAGCGGCTGTTGGTGATTCTGATGGATATATCGCAGAAGGCATGCCAATCAGACGTGAGCATAACGTTAAGGCATGGCTGACGATAATGTACGGCTGCAATAATTTCTGCTCTTACTGCATCGTTCCTTATGTAAGGGGACGAGAAAGAAGCAGAAAACTTTCAGATATTGTGGATGAAGCGAGAATGCTTGGACATCAGGGTTATAAAGAGATTACGCTTCTGGGCCAGAATGTCAATTCTTACGGTCTTGATTTGAAGGATGACAGCACTTTTGCCTCACTGCTTCGAAATCTCGAAGGTGTAGAAGGGATTGAACGGATTCGTTTCATGACATCACATCCTAAGGATTTGTCAGATGAATTGATCAGCGCGATTAAAGAGTGCAGGAAGGTGTGCGAGCATGTGCATCTGCCAATACAATCAGGGAGCAGTAGGATCCTGGGTGAAATGAACAGAAAATATACCCGCGAGCATTATTTTAATTTGGTGGAGAAAATAAGGACACAAGTTCCTGATATTTCAATCACTACAGATATCATTGTTGGTTTTCCGGGCGAGACTGAGGAAGACTTTACACAAACACTGGATCTCATTGAAAGAGTCAGGTTCGACTATGTGTATACTTTTCTCTATTCAAAACGCACCGGTACTCCTGCTGCAAAAAACCAGGATCAGGTCAGTGAAGAAGTGAAAAAAAAGAGATTTGATGCATTAGTTGCCTTACAGAACAGGATCAGCAAGGAACTCAATAATCAGTTTGCCGGCAGCAATGCTGAAATATTAGTTGAAGGCCTGAGTAAAAACAGCATTAATATGCTGACAGGTCGCACCAGAACAAATAAAATCGTCAATTTCAAGGGGGATACGAGCCTGATAGGCAGTGTCGTGACGGTAAACATAACTGATACAGGCACATGGTCTCTTGAAGGTACACTCGCTTAATGGAAGCTATGACGGGCAGCGAGTTGCATTAATAAAATGAGTAACATTAATTATTATAAACACTTAAAAGCGAAAGGAAACTGAGATAAAATGGACGAAGTAATGATAAAAGCACGCGAATTGGGTGAAACACTGAGCGCTTCACCGGAGCTGCAGAGATTGAAGAATGCCGAAACCAAGCTGGAAAATGATGATCATGGTATGGCATTGATGGAAGATCACAGGCTGCTGCAGATTGAATTGATTAAAGCAACACGTGAGAACAACACTGAAGTGCAGATTAATGATATCAGGGACATGCTGATGTCAAAGCAGTCTGAGATTAATTCATATCCGTATACGAAGGAGTATATCGAATCTAAAAACCAGTTTGACGTGCTTATGAAAAGTATTAATGATACTATCACCTTTGCAATTACAGGAGAAGCGTGTACCCCCGATAAATGTTCATCCTGCGGCGGAGGCTGCGGATCGCACTCATAAAGACATAGAGACAAGTGAGGTCGTAGGAATGCCAGTTACACCAATGATGCAGCAATATCTGGACATGAAAGATCAATACAGTGATTGTATTCTCATGTTCAGACTGGGTGATTTTTATGAAATGTTCTTTGATGATGCCGAACTGGCGTCACGAGAGCTTGATATTACACTGACCGGGCGAGATTGCGGGCTTGAAGAACGGGCTCCTATGTGTGGCGTCCCTTTTCATGCTGTGGACGGCTATATTTCCAGACTTATTTCTAAGGGCTACAAGGTAGCAATATGTGAACAGGTGGAAGATCCCGCATTAGCAAAAGGGCTTGTGAAGAGGGAAGTCATCAAAATAGTAACGCCCGGAACAGTCACTGACAGCTCAATGTTGGATGATAAAAAGAATAATTATCTTGCCTGTATTTATGCTAAAGGACCTATGTACGGTCTTGCAATTGTTGATGTTTCAACCGGCGAATTTTCAACCACTCGGATTACCTGGGGAAATACTCACTCCAAGCTTTTTGACGAGCTTGCCAAGTATAGCCCCGCTGAAATCCTGACAAATCAAATATTATATCAATCCGCCGAGATAACCGGCCTGCTTCGCAATCGTTTTAACGCTTACATCTCGCCTATGGAAGACCAGTATTTTGCAGATAGGTACGTTCTAGATATCCTGACCCGGAAGTTTGGAGATAATCCACTGCCCGCAGACACCTCAGAACTTAGCATCAATGCTTGCGGTGCATTGCTGACATATCTGGAACAGACTCAGAAAGTGGGGCTTGAGCATATCAGGAAAATCGTTCCGTATAAACTGGAAGAATTCATGATGCTCGACCTTTCAACAAGAAGAAATCTGGAACTCACTGAAACAATGCGCGATAAAAGCCGTAAGGGAACCTTACTTTGGGTGCTGGATAGAACAATGACATCTATGGGTGCCAGAACACTGCGCAGATGGCTGGAACAGCCGCTGGTCAATTCGGGTGACATCCGGGAACGCTTGGATTCTGTGGAAGAGTTGAAGGACAAATTCATGGTACGGATGGAGTTGAGAGAGCTTTTCAAAAGGATCTATGATATTGAAAGGCTTATGGGGAAGGTCGTTTTAGGCAGCGCGAATTGTCGTGATCTTATCGCATTAAAGAATTCCCTGGGACAGCTCCCTTATATCAAAGATATCCTGGCCTCCTGCAGCTCTGAGCTTATTCTTCGCGACAACAGCTTGATGGATAAACTGGAGGACTTAACAGATCTGATCGAAAGTTCGATTACAGATGACCCGCCTGTATCAGTCAAGGAAGGTGGAATCATAAAATCCGGCTGGCATGAAGAGGTAGATAAGCTAAGGTGTGCAACTACCGAAGGGAAACAATGGATAGCCTCTCTTGAAGCTGAAGAAAGAGAAAAGACAGGCATAAAAAATTTGAAAATAGGCTTTACAAGAGTTTTTGGTTATTATCTTGAAGTTACGAAATCTTACTTTCATCTTGTGCCTCAGGAATACATCAGAAAGCAGACTCTTGCTAACTGCGAAAGATATGTGACGCAGGAGCTTAAGGAGATGGAGGAGACTATTCTCGGCGCAGAAGGCAAGATTATTGAACTGGAATATCGAATATTTACTGAAATCAGGGAAAAAATCGCATTGCAGGTAGGCCGCGTAAAGCAGACAGCTTACTGTCTGGCTGAAATTGACGTGTTATGCTCACTTGCGGAGGCTGCTGACCGTGAGAATTACTGCAGACCGGAAGTTAACAGCGAAGGTATAATCCATATCATTGGAGGCAGACATCCTGTTGTTGAGAAAATGCTGGAGACAGGAGCGTTTGTTCCAAATGACACGTTGCTTGATCCGGACGAGAACAGACTGTCCATCATTACAGGTCCGAATATGGCCGGAAAATCCACATATATGCGCCAGGTAGCATTGATTGTGCTGATGGCTCAGTTAGGCAGTTTTGTACCCGCCGATACAGCCGTGATCGGTATTGCAGATCGAATCTTCACAAGGGTCGGCGCATCTGACGATTTAGCAGCAGGCCAGAGTACTTTCATGGTTGAAATGACAGAGGTAGCAAACATACTTGAAAATGCCACGCCAAAAAGTCTGATTATACTTGATGAGATCGGCAGAGGAACCAGTACCTTTGACGGACTAAGTATTGCGTGGTCGGTTGTTGAGTACATATGTGACACAGAAAAAGTCGGCAGCAGAACTCTATTCGCAACGCATTATCATGAATTGACTGAGCTTGAAGGTCATCTGACAGGAATTAAAAATTACTGTGTTGCTGTGAAGGAAAAAGGTGACGACATAATATTCCTGAGGAAGATCATTCGTGGCGGAGCTGACGGCAGTTATGGCATACAGGTGGCAAAACTTGCCGGTGTTCCAAAGATTGTCACCGAAAGGGCAAAGGAGCTTTTGAAGGAGTTGGAAGCCGCCGATATAAGCAAACATAGGGCAAAAAGACGAAAGCTCCCTCTTGACGGTCAGGTCGAACTATTCGTTGTAGATGCAAAAGATGATAAGCTTGGCAAGGAAGTGCTTGAGGAACTGAAAACTATTGATGTCTCAACAATTACACCGCTGGATGCCATGAATACTCTGTATAACCTGCAGCAAAAAGCGAGGAGGGGCTGACCATGGGCAATATAATTATCCTTGATGAAAACACTGCCAACAAGATAGCAGCAGGCGAAGTGATTGAGAGGCCCGCTTCTGTCATAAAGGAGCTTGTAGAAAATTCGATTGATGCAGGAGCCGACAATATCAGCGTAGAAATTCGCAATGGCGGTATTTCATTCATACGTGTAATAGATAATGGCAGTGGAATATCAGAGGATGACGTCGAAATGTCATTTGAAAGACACGCTACCAGCAAAATCCGAAGCGTAGACGACCTTGACTCCATTACAAGTATGGGCTTTCGCGGTGAAGCTTTGGCAAGTATTGCCGCAGTCTCCGATATACAGCTGACTACCAGAGTGAAGAGCTCTGTCCAGGGGGTATCGGTAAACGTAAAGGGCGGTTGTGTTCTCGAAATCAAGCCTGTTGGATGTCCAATCGGTACATCTCTGGCAGTCAGAGAGCTGTTTTTCAATACACCTGCACGATATAAATTTTTGAAAAAAGATTCCACTGAGGCAGGTAATATTGCAGATGTACTCAATCGAATCGCTTTGGGATATCCGGATATTTCTTTCAAAATGGTCAGTAATGGATCTGTGCTTTTTCACACACCGGGAAACAATGACCTAAAAAGTACTGTATTCAGTATTTATGGAGCAGAAACTGCAAAACATCTGCTGCCGGTAAACTATGAGGATGAGCACGTAAAGATAACCGGATATATTGGAAAGGCTGAAATTGCACGGTCTAACAGAAATCATCAGTCGGTTTTTGTAAACAGAAGGTATATCCGTAACAGGACAATATCATCAGCCATCGACTCAGCTTATTCAACATTTTTGATGAAGAATAAGCATCCATTTGTCTTGATAGATATTCGTCTTAACCCTGCGACTGTGGATGTGAATGTACATCCATCTAAAATGGAGGTAAAATTCTCTAATGAGCAGGATATATTCAGAGCTGTTTATCATGCAATAAACGGTACATTGCTGTCCCAGTCGACCATTCGCACATTGCCGGGCAGTGATAACGCACCTGGTAATAACAATTATTCAGAAAAACAGGTTTATTCCACAAAATCGGACTATGCCACAAAATCGACTAATTCCACGAAACCGGCCTATACCTTCAGCGAGAAGCAAAATATCCAACCTGCATACACACAACAAGACTTTGAGCATGTCAGGAAGGAATTGGATCGCAAGAGGGAAGAGGCAATCTCCGGTAAGTCTTATGAAGCATCAGTGGCTTCAGATGTTACAACGACATCAGAAGTTTCAGCGACATCAGAAACATTACAAAAAGATGTAGGGCAGGAATTGCAGAGATATGAATCAACAGGATCCGAAGCTGCTCCTTCTGTAGGTGAAAGGACAGCCGCCTACTCACTGTTTAATAACGCAAGAATTATAGGACAAGCCTTTTCCACATATATCTTACTTGAAGCAGAAGAGTGTTTGTTCCTGCTTGATCAGCATGCTGCACATGAACGGATCCGCTATGAGGAGCTTAAGAGTGCATATGATAAAAAGGAGCCGCTTTCACAGATGCTGATATCAGGCGTTCCTGTGGAACTTACCCCAAGTGAATACCAGTTTGCGTTGGCCGAATCAGCCTTCTTTGAATCAATGGGATTCTCTTTTGAATCATTCGGCCAGAATGTCATTCTTCTGCGTGCTGTGCCATTTGTTCAGGATAATACCGATACAAACAAGCTGTTTCTAGAAATACTTGAATTCGTGATGAGCGACCGGAAAGGCGAAAAGAGTATCATTGCAGATGAAACATTATATACAATGGCGTGCAAATCAGCGGTGAAGGCCAACAAGAAAATGTCTGAGCCTGAGATACAGGCTTTGTTGGACAGATTGAGCGAATTAGAGAATCCATATACCTGTCCCCATGGCCGTCCGGCTATACTAAAGCTGAGACAGTATGAACTCGAAAAATTGTTCAAACGAATTGTATAAAGTTCATTGTACTGGGTACAATTGGTAAATAGAGAGGGGGGACAAATTCTTCAATGGAGCCTGTAATCGTAATTGTAGGCCCGACTGCATCCGGAAAGACCGGATTATCTATAGAACTTGCAAAACTAATTAATGGTAGTATTGTTTCTGCTGACTCAATGCAAATCTACAGATACATGAATATCGGAACTGCAAAACCGGATAAATCAGAAATGTTCGGCATCAAGCATTATATGATTGATGTGGTTAATCCCGATGAAAACTTCAGCGTAGCTAAATACCGTGAACTTGCGCTTGATTCTATAAGAAATATACTCAGCGAAGATAAGCATCCCATTATTGCCGGAGGGACAGGTCTCTATATTAATTCTCTTCTTTATAATATCAACTTTTCGGAGACGATATGCGACATTGAATTAAGAGAAGCATTAAAAGCAGAGGCACTGGAG
>JAEYRF010000045.1 GCA_023409615.1 Bacillota bacterium
GGACTGCATATCAAGATAGTTGGTCGGTTCATCAAGCAGCAGCACATTTGCATTTGAGACAAAAAGTTTCGCGAAGGCCACCTTTATTTTCTCTCCTCCGCTAAGCACCTCTACTCGTTTATGCACCGCTTCTCCCTGTATCAAAAGCCTGGCTAAAATCGTACGGGCAACCGTCTCCTGCTGCACGCTGTCCATCATGACATTCTTCAGCACAGTTTCTTCAGGCATCAGATTTTCAAAGCCTTGCCGGAAGTACCCTATTCTGGCTTTCGGGACAATATTGATACCCTCATGTCTCGCGGCAATCAGGTTCAGCAGCGTCGTCTTTCCTGAACCGTTTTCTCCCCATAGCGCTGTCTTAACGCCGTTATATACGCTGAAGCCGGTATCCCGAAAGACCGGGACAATTGTGCCATAGTCGAAACTGAGCTTATCACAGGTAATGATAAACCGGTTTGCCGGTGGGTTGGTAAGGGAAAAATCAAGCTTGATCGTTGGCAGTTCCCTCGGCTTCTCCTTGACCTCCAGCTTTTCAAGCCGTGTAATCAGGCTGTTTGCGGCATCATTAATCTTCTCCTGTCTCTCATTGGATTCCCTTGTATGGAGCCTTGCCTCGGAATTACCCATCCTTTTCGGGGCTTTCCTCATTTTTTTGGCTCTATGTTTTCTGTTTGATATCGCGTCCTCCAGTGCAGTTTTCTCATCAATATATTTTTGATACTCAAGGTCGGCACGTTCCCGCTCCATTTCGCACTGTTGCCTGTAAGATGAATAATTGCCGCTGAATATCCGTATTCTGCCGTCTCTGATCTCAATGATACTGGTGCACAGCGCATCCAGCAGGCTTCTGTCATGGCTGATCAACACGAGGGATTCAAGCCTCTCCAGCTTTTGCTTCAGCAGTCTGATCCCCTCGTAATCGAGGTTAGAAGTGGGTTCATCCGCAAAAAGCAAGACATTATCCCTGCTGAATGCTCCGGCAATTTTGAGTCTTGTTCGTTCACCACCGCTGAGTGTCTCCCGCTGCAGCTTCTGATCAAGTTCAAATTCCTTTAGCAGCCTTCGTGATGCTCCGGTTTCTTCCACACTCTCCTGTCCGTACTCAGTGTCCGTCCCTTCCTCATCAAACTGACGGATGTAGGCCACTTCGCAGTATTGCTTCACATAACCCTCATCAGGTTCAATACGGCCTGATAAAATATCCAGCAGCGTGGTCTTGCCGGATCCGTTCAATCCAACCATTCCAATCCTGTCCCCTGTGTATATCCTTAGCTCATCCATTTCGAAAATCAGCCTGTCAGCATAGTATTTCTTTATATTTCCCGCTTCCAAAAGCAGCATAAAAAAAGTCTCTCCTCTCACATCGTTTGTGCAGGAAAGACCTTGTCAACATAAATAGTATGCAGCGTCTGACGATAGTCAGAACGCTTCAAAGCAAGGCGATTGAATGTATAAAAGCCAATCCAGCACAAAGCGGAGCACAAATAACTCCGATAAATTTAGTTAAGTCGCTGAATTAGCCAATTCTCATTCCGTAATACCTTGCCCTCTCGTTAAGATGAATCTATTGTAACGCAAATGACGAATAAAATCAATCAGCTATATCTGCAGATTAAGCTATTCTTCTTTTAACTCAATTTTAGAATTTTCGCCAGGTTGCCCCTATCTACATTAGTCCCGATTTTTGCGCCGATGTCCAGGATTGTTTCAATCGCCTCTGCCTGACCCAGGTCTGAACTGTTATCAAGCCATTCCTTTGGTGCCCAGTCCTCAACCTTTTCATATATGTTGATGTACCAACCATAGGGCTGGCCGAATTTATCGGTCCGCTGGCGGCTTCCGGCCACAGTTATATAGTATTGCTGCTGCAGTTCGCTGATGGCCGAATCCACTCTGCTGCTCCCTTTCTTTTTGGTGACGCCCAGAGATCTACGGATCTCACCGGTATCCATCGCTCCATTCTGCTCAAACAGCTTCCACAGCTCCCATGTGCTCTGACTCACCAAACCGTCATATCGCCGTTCTTCCATAGACTTCTGAGGACAGCATGCACAATAGAATAATTTATACAAACGCGGCGCAACAAAGCCCTTATGTCCGCCCAGTATGCAGCCGAAGGCCATCTTCTTTTCCTTCGCAGCTCTATCCTTCCAGCGCCATGGATCCGTTTCCGGATCCCCGGTGTACCAGATCCTCCCCGGTGTCTCTTCTGCTAATGATGGAAAGCCTTCCAATATCTTCGAGAACGCCATAAAGCCCAGTTCTTCCACCCTGCCTATAAATTCTTCATATTTACAAAGCTGCGCCATAAGGTGCCTCCCCTAATTCATGTGCCATTCGATTATTCATCTTCTGCTGCCCACTTTTTAAGCTGCTCTATCCTGGCCCCCGGAGGGTTATCTCCATGTTCCTTATCCAGGTAAGAATATGCATAGAGCTGCTCACACGGTAAATCGGGACATTGTCCGCAATGCTCAAAGCCCTTTGTCTGACAGCAACTCGCGATTGGGCATTCTCCATGAAAGGGGTGGCCATTCGTCTCCACACAGCCCCCGCAGTTGCAAGGCTCCCTGTAGGAACAACTGCTGCAAAGTAATCCACATCTTGACTCACACATACAATCCCGCCTCTACATCATTATCTATCGAGCTCCCGCTACATTCCCCCCGGAATTGCTATTCCTCTGCATCGTATGAAATTACTATTCCTCTGCGTCGAAAACCTTCCTGTAATAGTCCATTTCGAGGATTTTTTGCGAATATTTGAACTTATCTGCAACCGTGCGGTTAATAAGCTTCACATATTCCTTATCGGTCTTCGTACCATCCAGGAAGGTAGCCTTACCGGTGGTTGAATTATACATTGCCCTGTCTGTGATCCAACTGCGGTTGGAGAATATAGTCAGGGCAGGAGAATCCGACAGGATATCAGTTCCCATAAGGAGTCTTGAATCGTAGTCCAAACCAAACAAATTAGACAGTGTAGGAATAATGTCCAAGCTCGCACATGGCTTTTCGACAATAACAGGCTCCATACCCTTTTTATAAATGATCAGCGAACTTTTATACAACTCAAAATTCTTCTCAACCTGATGTCCCGCAAGCTCATCCAGATATTTCTTGTCAAGTCCATAGGGGTAGTGGTCGGCGCTGAGAACTATAACAGTATTTTCCGCGACACCTGCAGCCTCCAGCTTCTCCATCAAAGATGTCAGTGCAAATTCTAATTCCAGATTGCATGCTATATATGCTTTTGATGTATCCGACAGCGGAAGATCATCGACATAGGATTTATTCTTTCTGGCCATATGGTTCCCGCCAAAATTGTAGTTCATATGTCCGCTGACTGTCATATAATAGGCATGGAACGGTTGCTGGTCAATATAGTCACCCACCGTTACATCAATCATCTCCAGATCCGATTCCGGCCATGTCTTCTTCACTTCGAGCCCATTACCTACACCCTTGTAATCGTAGCCCATATTGGGATGTGAGAGGTCTCGCCTGTAATAATCATAGGTGTGGTTGTGCCAGGCCTTCGTGATATATCCCAGCATTTTAAACTGATTGCCCATGACAAATGGCAGGTAGTTATTGGCGGATTTGTAGAAGCTCCAGACACCGCCCTTTGGTATCAGGCCGGTACATGCAACATATTCGCCATCTGAGGTGCTGACCCACCAGACAGGATTATAGAAGTTCTTAAAAACAAAGCCCTCATTTATCATCGAATATAATGTAGGTGTCAGCTCAGGGCTGACAACGTAAGGTGAGAAGCCTTCGGCCGTCAGCATAATCAGATTACAGCCATTGAACATGCCCGTGTACTCGTTTGTAGCCGTAGGCTCCACTGTGGAGAAATACTTGTGCATTGAGTAAAGCGGGTCACTCTCTCCGGAAGCCATCAGCGCTTCAAAATCAATATCCATTACATTGTATGGTTTTACAGTAACAACCGGTTCCTGTGGTTCATCATCATCTGAAGTTTCCCCCGTACCCTCAGTTCCCGTGGCGGGTTTCCCGGGTACTGCAGGATCGTCCTGACTCAATACTGGCTTTTGTGTGTCATCCGTACTATCTTCATCGCCCGGGAGCTCATCAATCAATGTTTTGTCTAACAAAACGCCCTCGCCAATAAGAGTTCCATCCAAATCTTCCTTTAGCTCTCCCAGGACAAGCTTCTCGAAATCAAGACGCATTGTTGTCATCACGCCAAGCTTGTTTATGGAAAGCTCCGGCGAAGTTTCATTGAAATACAGGTTATACTGTGATACCGGATCATCGCCTGTCAATGTGACACATACGATTGCAGAGGAAAAGCTAATCACGCAGAACAGAAGGACAAAGCTCCACTCATAAGTAGTTCTCTCTTTGAAAGCCAGCGTTTTCTTAAAAATCAGAATATATGCAAACGGAACGAAAAGCAGCAAAACAGCGATGAAGTTTTTCAAAATCGCCTCAACAACGATATCCCAAAATTGCACTACATCTCCCGCACCCATCACAGACATCAATGATAGGGGCGCCTGGAAAATACGGAAATAAATCAGCTGAGTGCCATAAACCAGTGCAGCAAAAAATGTAATTACAGTAACAACGGTTCGTGCCGCTTTAAGCGGGAATAGGCCAACTATAATTAATAGAACCGTCCCTCCGGACAACGCAAATACTATTGCGAAAAAATAATCAAAGCTGACGTTGTCAAATGTCCACATCCTGTATAAAAGTTCAAGATAGGCTAACATTAGTATAAAAAAGCATAAAAGCCAATTGTCCGAAATAAGGGCGGAAAGCATACTATAGGATTTGGACGTTCTAATTTTTTCAAAAAACTTGTTATCCTTCAATAACTTACTGAGTGGTTCTAAAAAGTCTTCCATACGAGTCCGGTTATTCACATTCACTCCATCAACCTTATGCAATTACAAGGCTTATTTCCATATTTTATGTAGTATTACCACAACAAATCTATTTTATCAGCTTTACTATACTACATCAACAATATATTCCAGAAATATTCTACTCGAAGAGAAAAAGGACACGAAGAAGGCAGCTTTAAAGAGTACACTTCAACAAGTACCGTCAAATGTTTTTATCTTCAGGCAGCATTATAGTATAAATAATTCTGCTAAGTAGAAGTAAATTATTAAAGCGATGGCATCAACTATTGTGGTTATAATCGGACTCGCCATTATAGCCGGATCAAGCTTGAACTTTTTGGCTATAAGGGGCAGAACTCCGCCTGTGATCTTTGCGACAATAACAGTAAATAGCAGTGTCAAAGAAACAGTTGCTGCGATCGCCAACGAATAGCGTTCCAACAAATAGATCCTTAAAAAGTTAACTGATGCGAGAGCAATACCCACCAGAAGGCTGATCCTTATTTCCTTCCATATTACCTTAAATATATCTTTATAAGACACCTCTCCGAGAACAAGGCTTCGGATTACAATGGTAGATGACTGAGAACCTGCATTTCCGCCGGTATCCATCAACATCGGTATAAATGCTGTTAGCACAACTACTGCCTTTAGCGTATCTTCAAAGCTTCTGACAATGTGCCCTGTAAATGTCGCAGAAATCATCAGTATCAAAAGCCACATAATTCTTTTGCTGGCGAGCTTGAAAATGCCTGCATTAATGTACTCTTCATCAGTAGGCTGGATAGCTGCCATTCGGTAGATGTCTTCAGTGGTTTCCTCTTCAATGACGTCAACAATATCGTCAATCGTAATAATTCCAACCAATCTTTGCTCATTGTCAACAACCGGCACTGCAAGCAGGTCGTACTTCTTAAATATGTCTGCAATAAATTCCTGATCATCATGGGTATTTACAAATATGGGGTCAATATACATAATATCTTCAATCTTTTTGTCTACCGGTGACAGTACAAGCTCCTTAAGCGATAACGTACCTTCAAGATGCCTTCCTGCATCCATAATATAGCACGTGTAGATGGTTTCTTTATCGGGCCCGGTTTTTCTTATCCTTTCGAGCGCTTCACTGACGAGCATCTCCTTTTTCAGATCGACAAACTCTATTGTCATCAAGCTTCCTGCTGAGTAATCAGGATACATCAGAAATTGGTTTATCATTTTTCTCTCAACATCGCTGGTATTCTTAAGGATCTTCTTTACAACATTTGCGGGCATCTCTTCTAACAAGTCAATCTTATCATCAAAATACAGCTCGGAAATGATGTCAGAAAGCTCATTTTCGTTAACCAGTTCAGACAAATTCGCCTGCCGTTCCACCGAAAGGTAAGCAAATACTTCCGCAGCAATTTCTTTCGGAAGAAGTCTGAAAACAAGCAACGCTTGTTTTTCATCCGTGCTATCTAAAAAATCTGCAATATCCGCAGGCAGAGCATTTTTCAATTCACTCTTTAATAACGAATAGCTCTTATCAGATATCAATTGGTTAAGTAATATAAAATCCATATTTATAACCTCCTTTGTTTATGGTGTTACCAATTTGCAGCAATAGCAGAGCCCATAAAATATGAGCTCATCTGCATATAAAATCAACTACCCACAATTGATAATATTATGCTTTAATTTGGTAACGGCCATTCAAAAGATTCGTATACACGGCGTTAGTTAATTGAGCATATTGAGATGTGAGCAGTAGAACAATGCTATACTTATATAACCAACTTTGTTAATCGAGTCATGATAAGGACCAGCATCCATTCTACCACCCCCAGTATGATCAAAATTTAGACTAGCTTTAGTCACGTTGATTATATGCCTTGACTATAATCATACTTTTATTATACGATTAGTGCATGAGAAACTCAAGTTAAATCAAAACAAATCAGCATTGTGTTTTTCTGATGCATTTATAAGTAGCAAACAGGAAAGGAACCTTCAAATGAAACTATACGATATTTCCATGAAAGTAGATGAGAACATCCCCGTTTATAAAAACAAGGATGAAAATAGGCCAAAGATTACGGTTATGAACGATTTTACTACCAGCAGCAGCTATGCTAGTGTCATTAGTATGAATATGCACACCGGCACCCATATCGATGCTCCGCTGCACATGATAGAGGGCGGGGCAACCTTTGAAACCATTGATATCAATAAGCTGGTCACCAACTGTACGGTTTTTGATTTAACAGCTGTAACGGACAGGATTACTGCAGAGGATTTAAAGGCTAAGGACATAAAGCCCGGATCTTTTATCCTGCTGAAAACCCGGAATTCCTTTGTAGAAGGCTTTGACGACAATTTTGTTTTCGTTGATAAAACAGGTGCCGAATATCTGAAAAACCTTCAGATCACAGGCGTCGGCATTGACTCTCTTGGAATTGAGAGAGCGCAGCCAGGCCATGAGACACACAAAATCCTTATGGGACACGGTATCATTATACTGGAAGGCCTCCGATTGGCCGACATAACAGAAGGCGCCTACAAGATGGCAGCACTGCCGCTTAAGCTGTATGGGACGGAAGCGTCCCCGGCGCGGGTAGTTCTCATAGAGGAGTAACATCTCGCAGCTGCCCTATATATATGTTTTGCCGCCTACAACGATATTTCAACACGCAGCAGCCTGGCAACGATCTGGATTTCCTTCACAGAAACAGTCTCAGTATACAGGCTGCCGCTATTGCTCACAAGAAGCAGTTTATCCTTTTCCAGCTTCCTGATCTGGCGCATCATCCTTTTACCACCCTGCTCTATAAAGTATATTCCATCCTTTTCGATCTCACTGACGCGACATGAAAGAACCAGATCGCCCTTCATAATCCTAAAGCCGGACATGTCATTACCCTCAGCCATCAGGTAGAACACCTTATCCTTCGGACAGCCCTCAACTTTATTTGCAATGATTGGCAGCTGCTTTACTGACACAGCCTTATCAATTTTATAATCATAAACCGGCACTGTCATAATCACACCGGCCAACGCATCCGTCCAAATTTCCTGGACCGGCTTTTCAATTACCTTTTTCACGGTCTTGTCGGGCTCCGGTCTTAGTCTGACCTCTTCTTCATCATACAGCTCCAGTTTACCCGCTTCCTGACGCAGTGCCTTAGAAACACGTTCAATCAGGTCGCTTTTCATTACTCTCTTCCCATTCTCCACTTCATCTATAAAACGCTCAGCCACTCCAACCATCTTAGCCAGCTGTTTTTGCGTCATGCCTGCTTCTTTTCTCAATCTGCTGATTTCTGATCCTATTCTGCTCATAACCTGCCTCCATACTAAAAATGCCTTACTTCACTGTCAATATGCTTATAGTGTCATATAATAATACAGATAAAATATTACAGGATGCTCAGGGAGAAGTCAACGCATATCAAAGGTCTTCAAAAGCGGCATCTAGTAACGGTCAAAAATTTTATTGACTCTCCTTGATAGCATGTGTTATTATTCATTTAAACCGTTGAAGAGGGAGTAAAACTGCGAGACCAGTCGCAAAGAGAGTCGGGGGTGCTGTGATCCCGGCAGGCAGGAGCAGATAAATGGGCCTCTGAGGGCGGGGCGAAAGGGCACTATAGTCCGAGTAACCTACGACGTTCAGCCAACGTTACATGGTGATGAGTGTGTCGGCACTCAGTAAAGCGGATGCAGGTTAAAGCGCATCAATTAAGGTGGTACCGCAGGTTAACGCCTGTCCTTTTACTAGGATAGGTGTTTTTTGTTTGCAGCCGACAAAATATATATTTGGAGGAATCAAAATGAAAAAGTGTTTAAAAATCGTCTCAGCCGTTTTACTCATTGTCGCACTTCTTATGTCTATTACAGCATGCAGCGGTATAGGGAGCAGCAAGGT
>JAEYRF010000109.1 GCA_023409615.1 Bacillota bacterium
GCTTAATTCAGATTTCCCTGTTATTTGCTATAATGGAGCTTTCATTATTGCAAATGCAACGAAAGAAATACTTTTTGCGAACCACTTCACAACAGAGGAAGCAGATCACATTCGGCAAATACTGGCTGAACACAGTATATATCCGATTGTTTATGCTTACATAGAAGGTAAAGAACAGTTCTCTTTCATAGAACGCAATGTTAGCAGTGGAATGCGATTTTTCCTTGACAGCCGTTTAAATGATGTACGCCGTCGGGAGGTGCAGACTGAGAATGAGTTGTTTCTGGGCGATATGTTTTACTTTTCGTGTATTAGCGACGAAACCGAGCTTGAGCCCATAAATGATATTTTTGTTCCCAATAAGCGCGTGCATTGCATCTATCAAAAAGATATTTACTCCGGCGCACAGTGGTGTGAGCTTTTACCGGCAAAAGCCACAAAAGCCAATGCCTCCTCACAGCTAAAAGAAATGCTCGGCTGCGACCGCTTGGTTGTCTTTGGCGACGGCAGGAATGATTTATCGCTATTTTCTATTGCGGACGAATGCTATGCAATGAGTAATGCTGTGCCAGAATTAAAGGAAATTGCCACAGCAGTAATTGGCTCAAACGACGATGACGGTGTAGCTCGGTGGCTGGAGGAAAATGTGTTATGAGGATACTGCCTATCGATTCAAATTTTAGGCCAATCGTAAATGAACTGATAAAAGATGAATGGGCAGGGCCGATGATTGTCACCAAAGGTCATACTTGGAATACTTCCACGCTTCCCGGTTTTGTGGCTATAGATGATGATAAAAAATTCTGTGGAGCTGTTACATATAGGATTTCAGACGGTGAATGTGAAATCACTTCGCTTAACAGCTTAACTGAAAATAAAGGCATCGGTTCAAGTCTCATAACGGCAGTCATCGAGACCACAAAGCAGAACCTCTGCCACCGTGTTTGGCTTATTACGACAAACGACAACACCCACGCTATCCGGTTTTATCAGCGTTTTGGATTTTCAATAAAAGCTGTTTATATAAACGCAATTGAGCAGTCGCGAAAACTGAAACCGTCCATTCCGTTTACAGGGATTGATGGAATCCCTCTGTTGCATGAGTTTGAGTTTGAAATATTACTTAACATAGAGGAGAATATGCATGATAAAAGGCGTGTTCCTTGATTTGGGCTGGACACTGTTCCGCCCTGTTAACAGTGATTGGTTTATCAATCAGAAGGTGCTGGAGTTTACTACTTTGGACGTGATAAAAGGCCTGCCGCAGGACAAGCGAACAAGCGTATTTGACAAGGCGCTGAAATACTTGGACGATAATCATCGGCTTACAACCGAGGACGAGGAAATCGAACAATTCACGCAGTTTTACACCATTATTGCCACTGAATTGCCGGAGCTTGGCATAAACGCAGAGCAAGCCGAAAGAATCGCTGCGTTCAAGGTTCTTGATACAAGTAATTATGTTTTCTTTGACAAAGTCAAAGAGACGCTATTGAAGCTGAAACAAAAATACAAGCTGGGCGCTATTTCGGACACTTGGCCTTCTGCCGACCGAATCCTCAGAAGCGGCGGCATTGAAGACTTATTTGACACAAAAACATTTAGCTGCTACCTCGGCACCTGGAAACCAGATAAGCGGATGTACCTACACGCATTAGAGCAGATGGGGCTTAAGCCAGAGGAAACTGTTTTTGTGGATGACTGGGAAGGAAATTTAGACGGTGCAGCGCTGTGCGGCATTCGCCCGATTCTGATAAAATCACGGGGTACGGCATTGATTCCCGGAGCACGTTTTTCAGAGGATACAATAGATAGCGGGAAATATCCGAGCATCACCGCGATTGAGGAACTTCCCGAACTATTAGAAATCGAGGTTTTTACACATGACTGATAAAGTTTCGACTATTGAAGACCTAAAAAAGCATATACAAAATTTTTCGGATGCTCGAGGCTGGCGTAAAGACCAAAACGCAAAAGACCTTGTTATGGCTTTAACAGTTGAATCCGCCGAGCTTGCCGAAATATTTATGTGGTTGCATTCGGATAATGCTGACAGTGTCAAAGAAGACGCTGCTGAATATGAGCATCTGCAGGAAGAGCTTGCCGATGTGTTTTGGTATCTATGCCGTCTTTGCGAGCATTTCGATATTGATTTGGCAAAAGCGGTTGAAAACAAAACCGCTAAAAACGCAAGGAAATACCCGGTAGGAGGCTGACTTATATGACCAACAAAGGCACAGTCACACTCGAAACAGAACGGCTCTTGCTCCGGCAGTTTATGCCGGGCGATGCAGAGGCGATGTATAGGAATTGGGCGAGCGATCCTGAAGTGACAAGGTTTATGCACTATGAAACCTGCGAAACGCTTGAACAAACAAGAGCAAGAATAGATGGCTTGCTTATATTGATAATGCAGAGCTTTCCGATTTTTGCAATTATTATAAAAGATACGCGTGAGATAATCGGCACAATTGATTATGCCATAACTGACTCTGAAGCTAAATCAGCTGAGGTTGGTTATAAGCTTGGAAAACAGTGGTGGCATAATGGATACGCAGCGGAAGCATTAAAGGCCGTAATTAGGTATTGTTTTGAAGAGCGAGGATTAAACCGTATTTGGGCGATGTACAATCCACTAAATGCTAATTCCGGCGCAGTTATGCGTAAGGCTGGAATGATATATGAGGGAACGTTCCGCAAAGACCGTGTGCGAAAAGGGGTGCTACGAGACAGCATCCGATATGCCATCCTCGCCGAGGATTATTTATTAAACGGCATTGAAACTGAGAAACGGTATGACAAGCTCGTTCGTGATAATATTTCAGCAATTATTTGTGCTCAGGGCAACACTCCTATCACACAGATTTCAGACGATGAAGAGTACCTTGCCGCATTAGATAAAAAGCTCGCAGAAGAAGTGAAGGAATACCTTGATGATAAAAGCGACGGTGAAATATGCGATATTCTTGAGGTGATTTACGCAATATGTGCCGCACGTGGCATTACTCAAGACCAAATCGCCGAAGCAGGAAAAGAAAAAAAATAAGAACGGAGCTTTTGATAAGAGAATTTGGCTTGAAAAGGTTGTAATTGGGAGCAAATAACGCAGGGGATCGAACCGATGCCCCAAAAGTCATTTCGTGATTACCA
>JAEYRF010000139.1 GCA_023409615.1 Bacillota bacterium
GGGTAATATTAAGTTGTACATGGAATTAGTGCCGTGTACTTGAAATATATTCGTTGTTCAAACATAACATTAAAGTATGGTACGCAGGTATTTCCTGTGTTAGCAAATGACGAATTTACTCAGGTATATGTGTTTGGATAAAATAGAATGGAGGTATTTATCATGAACGAGTACGGTAATTATTATGGCGGATTCGGTTATAAGCCGCCAAAGAAAAAAAGCAGAGCACTCTCTTACATATCGCTTGTTTTGGTCACTTCCATTGTGAGCAGCCTGACAGTTGGTGTAATTATGTACAACAAATTTTCCGGTGATCTGAAGAATGTTGAGCAGATCGCTATAAATAATACAGCAGTTGTAGAGCAGGTTGTATCAGATGCTGTTTCAGACAGACTGAAGTTGAGAGATGCAGAGAGTACGTATAAAAATACAGTCACGGGATCAGCCGCAGATAATCTTGTCGGTACTGCTCTCCCAAGAGGATCCGATGTAACAACCATCGCAAAGATTGCAGGACCTTCTATTGTTGGGATCCGAATGACTGTAACAGGCTCCAGACGGAACTATTATGGCATTTCGAACAGTCAGGTCGGAGAAGGCTCCGGGATTATTATAAGTAAAGACGGTTATATCATGACCAACTATCATGTGGTCTCCAGTGCAGACCCCAAAAGTGGTATGAGCAGCAATACTGTTCTTGAGGTGTTCCTGCCGGATGGAAGAGAAGCAAAGGCGACATTCAAGGGTGGAGATGAAAAAACTGATCTGGCAGTTATAAAGATTGATTTAAAGAACCTACCGACAGCAGATCTGGGAGATTCCTCAGAACTGCAGGTTGGTGAACTTGCGGTAGCTATTGGGAATCCATTGGGAATGGAGTTTGCAGGTTCTGTTACTGTTGGCGTCATCAGTGCATTAAACAGAACAGTTGCAATGAGTGACAAGACGCTGAACCTGATACAGACAGATGCCGCTATAAATGAAGGTAACAGCGGTGGGGCTCTGCTGAACTCACGCGGAGAGGTTATCGGGATCAATTCGGCCAAGGTATCGGCTTCAGGTGTAGAAGGTCTTGGTTTTGCAATTCCGATTAACGATGCCAGACCGGTTATAGATCAACTGATTGATTTTGGTTATGTTAGAGGCAGAGCGTTCATCGGGATTTCCGGTAGAGAAATCACCAGTGTTTATTCCGATTTATACGGTCTTCCAACAGGCATATATATCACAGATGTAACTGTGGACAGCGGTGCGAAAAAAGCTGGAATTAAGTCCGGAGATGTGCTTATCAGTCTGGATGGAAAGACCATTGAGACAATGGTGGATCTGGACGCCGTCAAGGAGGCACACAAACCGGGAGATACTGTAACGGCAATTGTAAGCAGGAATGGAACTAATGTGACATTGAAACTGACCTTTGGTGAAGAAACATAATATCAAATGGCATAGGGTTTATTACCCGAATGCTTTATTATAACGAGGCAACAAAGAAATCCCCCACTTCTATAAGTGGCGGGTACCGATTTGGTTTTCAGATATTTTCTTTCGAATAATCGAAAGAAAACGACGTGAGCATATCTCATGCCTCGTTGAAACGCCGCTGAGGTTATGAAATTTTTCTACAGCCGAAAAATTTCATTTTGAACCGAGGCATTATAACGAGGCTGAAGTGAGTTTGCTTTTTGTAAACCACTTCAGCCTATATTTATTGTTTTTATTGTTAATGAATATCAGCTTGTCTGTCCGCAATTACTTCAGTGAGCGCTGCAAGAGGTCATGGTCGTCACTTATCCCATTGCCGGATAATAATGAAATATCTGCCCCAAGCTGTCTGAAATCTCTTACGATGTCCTCATAACCACGTTCGATGTGCTCAACACCTGTAATCTTGGTAGTACCTTCAGCCAGAAGCCCTGCAAGTACCAGTGCTGTTCCCGCCCTTATGTCGCCTGCATGTACCCAGGTTCCCGTAAGCTTTCTATGACTGTTGATACGAGCGATACCATTCTTTACTGTGATATCGGCTCCCATTCTTTTGAGCTGGTCACAGTGGTTAAACCGTTTTGGATAGATCCGATCAGATATTGTACTTCTGCCCAATGCTTTTAAAAGAAGTACTGTAACGGGCTGTTGAAAATCGCTTTCAAACATAGGATATTTTCCGGTACGTATTCTTGTAGCTTTTATCCTGCCCTCACCATGAACTGTGATGCTTGTGTCGGATTGTTCGAAGGAGAGGCCGATTTCCGTAAGCTTTGCTATACAAGGCTCCAGATGTTCGGGTATCACATCCTCAACCGTCAGTGTGCCTCCGGTAATACCGGCTCCAATCAGATATGCACCTGCAATTAGTCTGTCCGGAGCAGCAGAATGAGTGCATCCCCCAAGTGATTCGACACCCACTATTCGAATTGTATCAGTACCTGCACCAAAAATTCGTGCTCCCATTTTATTAAGTAAAACAGCAGTATCAACAACTTCAGGGTCTTTTGCAGCATTGTACAGCGTAGTTTTTCCTTTTGCTAGTACCGCGGCAAGCATTACATTGATCGTAGCTCCGCCGGTAACTACATCGAAGAAGATCTCAGCTCCGGTCAGATGATCTGCCTCCAGAGTATAGTAATTATCATAAAGGGATACCTTTGCTCCTAATGCTTTTAGTCCTTTTATGTGTTGATCGATTGGACGCGAAACAAAGTTATCTCCCCCGGGATAGCCGATAGAAACTCTGTGGTGCTTGGCAAGCAAAGCACCAATAAAATAGTATGCAGCTCTGAAAGAGGAGGAAAGCTGCTGATCGATGTCAGCAGTATGAATTTTCGTCGGATCGATTATGTAATTCTTGTCTTCTTTCTTAATATCTACGCCTATACTTTTTAATATTTGAAATACTACTCTGATGTCTGATATTTCAGGGATATTAGTAATACATACCGGCTCATCTGAAAGGCAACATGCAGCAAGTAGTGCAAGAGAACTGTTCTTTGAACCTGGGGCTTTGATCTTTCCATTTAGTGGTTTGGAGCAGTTTACTTCAAGCCATCTCATTTGTATTCCCGCTTTCTTGTGACATATTGATGTAACAATTTTATTATACCCGCAAATGATAAAAATGTTAATCAAAATTTTAACATAATCCTATAAATAATGATAAAAACGGCTTGTAATTCATACCAGATAAACTATTCATCTGAATTACGACGAAATATCATTGTGTAATAGCTTGTTGTATAGCCGGCACCTCCGCCTGCGATAATAAAAGAATTGCTGTGGCCGGTCACCAGAGGTCCTTCTGCACCAAGCACATCCATTGCACTGAGCAAGGTCAGAATTGATGGAGGTGAATCTATATTATCGTTCCCCATTCGTATAATTGCTTTCGTATCACGAGACTCAATTGCTTTGAGAGTTATCTCATCCATACGGTTGGCAGTGTCTATGTCGAGGTAATGAGAAAAATCAATAGAGGCTATGACCATGATTTCCGGATTATCTTGTACTGTGCCTGCAAGATGTTCACCCAACTTTTTGGAATCAGCTTCGGAATAATTTCCATGCAGCAAAATGGGAACGATCTTTGTATCGGGCAGGTAATATCTGATGTATGGCACCAGGCCTGAGATCGAATGCTCGAGCTCCATAAGAGAATCATTTTCTGCTGCGCCCAGATCGTCAATCAGGCTGCTGACAAGCTCCCGGTCAGCCTCCAGTATACCAAATGATGTCCTCCAATCGAGGGAAGAAGTATGCAAACCAGTCATGCCTATTCGTCTGTGGTTGGGAGCTACTACTACGATTGTTTCAGGCGGGTCCTTTGATATTGTCTGAAAAAATTCCGCGATCATGTTGGCTGCAAGCAAATGATGGGGGACAACGCCGCCGATGATAGGATCTGTGTTATAGATCTGCTCCTCTTTCATATTCGCAACAGACATTACCGATTTAAAAAAATCTTTTTCATTGTAGTGAATGGATTGTAAGATTGTGGCGGGGCTATCATCAGCATCCAATGAATGGCTGTCTGTGGACACACCCGAAGAGTTGTCGCGAGAGCCGTTTTCAAGCTTACCGGTAGTATCTGACGAATCGGTGGACTGCGGTTCTCCAGTCGCTGTTATTTGTATAGGGTTAGCCTGCCCTGCAGAGCCAAGCATGATGATAAATACCGAAAAAAGACAAAGCACGGCTGCCATAATGATTAATCCTTTTCCTGAACCGTGCTTTGTCATATCTTAACCTCCTGTTCTGACTCTTTAGTGTCAGGCTGTATCGTAAAACCTTTACTTGATAGTGATTTGATCCTTTTTAGTGAAGCCTGATATATCGTTGTCTGTGTGGCGTATCGCTGCGTTGTCTGCTGTAAATGTGCCTTCAGTGACGGCTATTGCTTTGTAGATAATAGACGCATTGCGGGCTGTGCTCTTGTTGTAATAGTACCCGAATACAACCTTCTGACCGGTTACTTCATCTGGCCACCATATATCGCCTGCGGCATCATACCATAAATACCTGAAACCGGCCGGCAGTATATCCGTTATCTCGTAATATCCGTCCGGCGCTGTTGCACCAAATGTTGGAGTGATTGATATCTGCACTACGTCTGATCTGTTAAAACTGTTGCCGGATCTATTGCCGGATCCAAAATATTTGTAGTTACGCAAGATGGATACCTGATTGCCATCAGTGTTTCGGATCTGATTAGCAGGCATTACACGAGAAGCTGCTATTTGAACCTTGCCCTTGACATTGCTGAACTTAAGCGAGGCCAGCATTTCAGGTGTCAAATCAAGTCTGAAGGTTCCGCCCTTCTGCAACTCCACCTGTTTTTTAGCACCATTCAATTCATAGCTGAAGCTGCTGTTCAGACTGGCTTCCTTGATATAATTCGATACAAAGATCATACTTTCAAGATTAACCAGAAGCTCAGATGTGGAGTTCGATTTAATATAATTGAAGAGCTTAAGCTTTTCCGGTTCATTGGTTTTCAATGCGATCAGTGTGCATAATGCAGTAGCATCAATGCTTTGATCTCTTGTACCGACCTCCAGCCAGGCGAGGGTATCTGTAATTGTTCCTGATTTATCCATGGCTTCCTTATAGATATCTCGTGCACCCTGTGAATCACCGATTTCTGCCAATGCAACGCCCAAGATCAGCCTAAGATCAGGAGTCAGTTCTTCTGAGGCAAGAGCCGCGCGGATATCTAGTAATACAGGCTCTTTAAGTGCTGCAAGTCCCCAGTAACAATAGGCTGCATCCTCCGGCATGGTGTCCGGATTTTCAAGGATCCTGATGAAGTATGCTGCGAGAGCGTCTGCGTCTATACCATCGGCAGCCAAAGCGGCCATTTTTGCCGACAGAGCGGGATTGCTGCTATCATAAGTGAGAAGAGCTAATCCGCCATCATCAGTCTGATACTGACGCATATCAAATTCTTCATCAATATACTGCTCTTCATTGAAATAATTGAGCAAAAGCTTGCCGGCTAACTGTCGCGCCAGCTTCTGATCCAGCCTCTGGCCCCAGCTCCAATACAGTGAATGCAGTTCGTTGTAAAGTGCAGCCGAGTCTTCACCGTAAAATACAAGTGAGGTAAGGCCTTTGGCGTCATTTTTAATCGTTGTGCCTTCGGTAAGGCTTATATAATCAGTCACTGAGGTTTCAAGCAGGCTGTCGGAAACCTTGAAGGTGCGTTCCATGGCATCCTTCAGATTACCGCTTGAAGCTTCGACCTTTATAGTGTAGCTGCCGGCTGACAGGGGACCAATGGGCAGATGAACGGTCTTAAATGCCGCACCTGATGCCGTAAATGACTTAGGTGTGCCACCGGCCTGAGACAACGTAATTTTGTAATCTACAGCGGCGTTATCTGTCAGTTCTGTACCGTATGACCTCATTAATATGGAGGGATTATCTCCTGTAATAAAGTTCTTATTGAATATCGTATCGACAAAGAATGGCAGCTTCGATGAGATGTTTATCTTACCGCTCCCGGCATAAAGATCATCTGTGACGGCCTGGTAGGTTACCCTCCAGGAGGTCAGGTTGTCGGGCAGCTTGAAGCTGGTCACAGCCTTGCCACTGCTGTCGGTTGTAATTGTTATGAACTGTGCGCTGTCTTTGAAATCCGCTCTGACATATGCATCGCCGCCTTCTCCCATCTCTGCCATAGGTGAACCCATTTTATCCTGAGGTGATACATAGGAGAAGTACTCTGCCAATATTCCCGATGATATCCTGCTTCCGTAGATAGATGCCAGCAGATCGACAGACTGATTCCACATGGCAAAGAATGCCTCATCCACAACGCTGATATTCATTTCGGCACTGTGTGGTTTTCCATCCTCATCCTTTACATCAACTGTAAGATTAACAGTTTCACCGGGTTTATAGCTCTCCTTATCCGGTTTTACAGTGATATCCAAATTCTTCTGTGTACTGTCATACGTGTATTCGAGAATACCTGCATCGTACATGCCTGTTCCGTCAAAGCTTACTGCTTTGATATAGACATTTGGTATTAGTTCCTTATTATATTGAAATTCATAAACAGGCTCTGATGACACCTTGTAATCAAGTACACCATTTAACAGACGGATAAATAAATATTTGCTGTTTCCGCCACTGGCTGCCAGCTCACCATTATGCTTTACTTCAAGGGAAACCGGTGCGTTCAGCTTGCGTGTGTGATCCGGATCCTTTGAGGTCAGGGAATAGGTGCTGGTGTCATACGGATCATAATAATTCCAGTTGTAAATGTATTCTGTCTCATTGATCGAACGACCCTGAGAGTCTACACCGGAGATTTCCGCATAATAGTTTTTATCCTTTTCGGTGGTGAATTCAAACTCATACTTTCCGTTAACAGTATTGAAACTATATTGATTGATCTGGTTATTCACTTCACGGTAGTCATAAATGTTCCTTTTCACCTTGTTGATATAGTCATAGTATTCGCCGGTTATAACTTTTTCGTAATATCTTTCATAGAGATTAACTTGCACCGGCATGTCAACAGAAACACCTTTGTATGCCTCTTCCATATAGTAATAGCTTGATGAATCGCTTTTCAGCTTTGTTAGATCGATCCTATTAGTCTCAAAGTTCAGTTTTGCTTTGCTGCCTTCAATTTTTGAATCCATAGCGATCATCGTATCTTTTGGAAAGACAGTGACATAGCTGGATTCCTGGATTTGCTGCTCTTCCGCTTCACGGTTATTGATATGCAGATTTATTGAAACTGGTCTCCAACCGCGTTCTGATTCCGAGGGCTTTATTGTCATTCTTGAGGCCCCGGATAAATCGCTTGTCAGAACACCGCTTTCATTCATATTTATGCCATAAGAGTAGTAGTAGTCCAGTGCAATGCCGGATACCGGAGTGCCCTCATAGAAGGAGGTGAGAATGTCGAAATTTACACTTTCCCAGGCATACATATAATCCTTGTCTTTGGTGATCTCCAATTTATATACCGGCTTTGTATATTCCATGACCTGCAGGTAGCGGGTCTGCATAACTTGATCGCCTATCCGCAGCCGGACTTCATAGGAACCCGGGTTGTAGTTGGATATCTCAAGACTTCCTGTATATGTGCCATTTGGTGAAATTTCTACGTTCTGTGATGTCAGTACAGATGCTTCGCCATCCCATGAGGAATAATAATTGTAACGTACCAGCTCAAGAACTGCGTCTTTTTCGCTGCTGCTTCCGCTTCGGGGCTTAAAAATGCCCCAGATATTGACCTTATCAGTTGGAAGGAACATATCCCTGTCCAGGTATAGATAAGTCCAATAGTTGTCTGTAATATCGGTATTATTGTAGTAGCTGCTGTAATATGGCTGGTATGAATAGTTAGCCAGCTCTGCAATATAAATTAAGCCTGATGTCGGGGTTACTATAAGAAATGTGCTGGAATCCATTGTATTTGGCACATCAAGAACTGCCATACCATCACGGTCTGATTTGACTGATCTACTTCCGTCGAGCTTCAGATCTGCACCTGACAATGGACTGCCGGTAACTGAATCGTTAAGCCAGGCCAGTGTCTCTGTTTTTGTCTTCAAAAAATATACCGATGCCGGGTTGATTTGAACCTGAGTATAATATTTATTCCCATCGACTTCGGCGACCATCAGATAATACCCATCGGAAAGTGTGGAGGGGAGCACAAGGAAATTGCTTTGCCAGTAGTTTTGCTGGTACTGTGCGATTATACCTGTAAGCTGGGCTGTTTTCTGCAGCTTGGACTCATCATAGTTGACCTTTGTTTTGTCTCGCAGATACCATGTGCTTGAAAGCTGGGATGAATTTTTTAAATCATTCAGGAAACTGTTTGCATCCGGATAGCTGTATATCTCAACCGGAACCTCTGTATTGTTCAATTCATTTTGTGTATATACTTCAAGAGCCGGAGCAGTCTGAGGATTGAAGCTGTAGAATGAGTCCGAAAACTCGAACCAGGTGCGATTGTTTTGGCTCTGAGGTAAAACTGTCTGAAATTTAAAGGTGAAGTCCTCGCTCAGACTATCATCACTGCCTTCTACAGCAATGCCTTTTTTTACTGTGACTGTATAGACTGTATTTTCTTTAAGACCCTCCGGAACAAACACAGCGGTTTTTCCATGCCATTCAAAACGGCCGTTAACTGAGGGGGATATTTCAAAATACTTTTCAATATCTTTCACATTTCCATGGCTGAATGTTATTTCGATACCAGATGCCAGCGGCACCTGTACACCCAAATCACGGGGCAGGGTACGAAGGACATGGAAGGTTTTTTTCGTCTGGAATGCCCAGGATTGCTTTTCACCCGTGTTGTTATCGCTTAAAATGAAGTTATAAACGCTGTCGCTTTGCAATGGTTTTTCAAACTCCATGCTGTATTCCTTAGAGGAAACCTTTGTCAGTTTGAATTTCTGTTTTGGCTTTACACTGAGAGATTCCTCAAGAGCCTTTTCGTTTGGCGCTTTGCTGAATACAAGCTTGAATGCCGAGGTCAGACTCACACCCAGACTGTCGGCGTCGATTGCTGATATCTTAACATCCGTATCCAGAAAGCTCACAGTACTTTCTTGTGTTGCAACCGGCTCCGGTTCGGCAGATGCTTGCTCTGTGTCCTTATCATTGCCGCCGAATGCGCCTAGCAGTGCGGCAGTGCCAAAACCGACAGCCAGTACGAAAATGGAAATTATCGTGATCAGAACCGGTTTTTTTCTTAATAATACTGACAATTTATTACTCATATCAAACCTCACATCCTTAATAGGAATTTCTTATTGATAATACCAGTATATTACCTATTGAGACGAAGACAAAACAGAATTTGTTTCAAAAACGGAACAGTAATTCATAAAACCTGTTCAGTATGTTAATATATTGTATATTACAACAGTATGGAAGGAATCTTATGAAAGCGGATGTTCGTCCGGTAAAGGGCGTATCAACTATATTAAGTGTTTTAAAGGAACATGGCTATGAGGCTTATGCTGTGGGTGGTTGCGTGCGCGATTCGGTTATGGGTATTGAGCCAAAGGATTGGGACATTGCCTCTAATGCAGTGCCGGCCGTTATAAAGGGGCTTTTTCCGAGAACCGTGGATACGGGATTAAGGCATGGGACGGTCACTGTACTGTTTGAAGGAGAGGCTTTTGAGGTAACTACCTTTAGAATAGATGGAGTGTATGGTGATAACAGACATCCTGAACAAGTTGAATTCACGGGTCATCTTGAGGAGGATCTCAGGCGTAGAGACTTTACAATAAATGCTATGGCCTGGAATGAGGAGAGAGGTCTGGTTGATCCATTTGGCGGAATTCAGGATATTGCCGAAGGCTGCATAAGATGTGTGGGTGATCCTGCGGAGAGATTTTGCGAGGACGCGCTCCGGATGTTAAGGGCTGTAAGGTTCGCCGCCAAATTGGGCTTTACTATCGATCCTGATACGAAGAAAGGGATAGCTGACAACAGTTATTTGATTGATCATATCAGCAGCGAGAGGATACGGGAAGAACTGACAGGTATATTGACTTCGGATCATCCAATGGAATTCATGCTTTTGAGGGATACCGGCCTGTTAGTGAGATTAATGCCGGAAGTGGAGGCTTGCTTCAATACACAACAGAACAACCCTCATCATATTTATAATGTTGGTGAACACAGTATACGTGCTGTGGCAGCTATCGAGGCTGAAAAGTGCCTGAGGTGGGCAATGCTGCTCCATGACATAGGGAAGGCCGTGACCCGGACCACTGATGATAAAGGGGTGGATCATTTTTACGGGCATGCGGTTAAAAGTACGGAAATGGCAGAGACTATTCTGCGTAGATTGAAATTTGATAATAAGAGTATGGATAAAATCCTCCTGTTGATCAAGTATCATGATAGGGAGATTGTTCCGCAGCCGTCCGCTGTCTCAAGGGCTGCTAATGTAATCGGAGAAAATGCTTTTATAGATCTATTGAAGGTAAAACGCGCGGATAGGTCAGCTCAAAATTCGGAAGCTATGGAAAAGGGTCTGGTGGATGTGGACCTGATCGAAAGGGTCTATTTGGAACTGCTTGAACAGAATAATTGCCTTAGGCTGAGGGATTTGGCTATCGATGGACAGGATCTGATCCGGATGGGTTTTCAAGAAGGCCCGGAAATCGGGAGGGTGCTTGTGGCTTTGTTTGACAGGGTGCTGGAGGACCCTGCACTAAATGACAGGGAGATGCTGTTGGGTATGGTCTCAGAAATATTGAAGCAGAAGTTTAATTAATACTAATATTATTACCGGAATTATCACCAGAGGTTATGACCAGTTGACAATGTGGAATCAGGTGGTAAAATAACGGAATATGCGTTACATATCTCAGTTTGAAAGGAATGGTATTGTTATGGGAGAATTGTTGAGGGGCAAAAATATAATTATCATGGGTGTCAGGAATAAGTGGAGTATTGCCTGGGGCATCGCGGAGGCATCACATAAACAGGGTGCATCGTTGATATTTACTTATCAAGGAGAACGAGAAAAAGAAGATGTGGAGACGCTCGCGGCTGAACTTGGCGATGTTGCCTGTTACCAGTTGGATGTCTCGTCTGACGAGGATTTGGACACATTCTTTGGCGTAGTCAAACAGAAGGTTGGGGTAATACATGGCCTTGTGCATGCCATTGCCTTTGCGAAAAGAGAGGATCTTCAGGATAGCTTTTTAAACACCTCCAGAGATGGATTTGCACTGGCACTCAATATTAGCGCCTATTCGCTGGTGGCAGTAAGCAGAAGGGCTAGCGAGCTCATGACCGAGGGAGGCAGTATTGTGACTCTGACGTATATGGGTTCGGAGAAGGTGTTTATAGGATATAACGTGATGGGGGTTGCCAAAGCAGCATTGGAAGCCAGTGTCAGATATCTGGCCAACGATCTGGGAGCGCTCGGCATAAGGATAAATGCCATATCTGCGGGGGCAGTGAAAACATTGTCTGCAAAAGGCGTGAAGGATATCGGCAAAATACTGAAACGCACCCGCGAAAAAGCTCCGTTGCGCAAGAATGTCGAACTGGAAGAACTGGGCGGCACGGCAGTGTTCCTGCTCAGCAGTCTGTCTGGTGGAACCACTGGCGAAGTCATTCATGTGGACAGCGGCATGAATATCATGGGAATATAGATTGCATTTGTGTACGATTTGCATGCGAAATTAAGAAAGCCCTGTATCCGGCGCATTGCGTTAAATACAGGGCTTTTCTTTTTTTAGTTATACACTAACAGCGGACTTCTTATAACTGACTGAATACCTTTTTGAAGGCCTCCAGTGCGTAATCAAGCTGTTCTTTAGTGTGTGTTGCGGTATAGCTGGTTCTGATCCTGCACAGACCGGGTTTGACTGCAGGAGAGATAACCGGGTTAACATAAACGCCCTCTTCACGCAACATCTTAGTGACAACGAGTGTAGGCTCGTTTTCATACGTCATGACAGGTACAATTGGTGTAATTTCACTGTTGGATTCGTAAATGGGTATGCCGATTTTCTTGAAGCCCTGTCTCATGTATGCTGAAATATCTCTGAGCTTTTGTACTCTTTCAGGCTCGGCTTTTATGATCTCAAGTGCTTCAATAGCAGCAGCTGCATTCGCCGGAGGTATCGAGGCGGAGAATATGAACGGCCTGGAATTGTGCTTTATGTAGTCGATCACATCTTGATTTCCTGCGACAAACCCGCCGAGACTTGCCAAGGATTTGCTGAAGGTACTCATAATGATGTCTACATCGTCTTCAAGGCCAAAGTGCTCTGCAGTACCTCTTCCATGCTCACCAAGTACGCCGAAGGAATGAGCGTCGTCCACCATGACCCTGGCTCCGTATTTTTTTGCGAGCCTTACAATGGACGGCAGGTCTGCAATATCGCCTTCCATGCTGAAAATGCCATCTACAACGATAAGCTTTCCATGACTGTCATCAATTTTTTTCAATAATCTTTCAAGGTCGCCCATGTCGTTGTGCTCAAATTTGAGCGTCTTTGCAAAGCTGAGCCTGCATGCATCCACAATGCTTGCATGGTTTTCGCTGTCACAAAGGATATAATCGTTTCTTCCTGCAATGGCGGTGATAATTCCCAGATTAGACTGGAAACCGGTGCTGAATGTAATAGCTGCATCCTTTTTAACAAATTCAGCAAGTTTTTTCTCCAACTCAAGATGGAGCGTGAGGGTACCATTGAGGAATCTGGAACCTGAGCAGCCTGAACCGAATTTTTCTACGGCCTCAATTGCTGCCTTTTTTACACGTGGATCGGAAGTAAGCCCAAGGTAATTGTTTGAGCCAATCATAACAGTCTTGACACCTTCTATCACTACCTCTGTATCCTGACCGGTTTCGAGGGCGTGAAAATATGGATAGAGGCCGGCTGCCAGAACTTCCTTGTAATCCGTGTAGCTGAAACACTTTTCAAAGATATCCATAGTCAGATAATCTCCCCTTCTTTGATTAAGTAAAGGTATGATCCATTAAAGATCTCACTCATTTTACCATATAAAATTAAATAAGTATATATGACCCTAATATCAAGTGATAAAGGGAAATAATACTTTTTCGTAATAAGTTATTTATGGTAATATAGTGATAGTATTATTCATCAGGGCTAGGTAAATCCTAATTTGCAAGCAGTCGGAGGCGTTTATGAGCAGATGGTATGGCAGTGTTGTGCTGGTTACAGGAGCATCATCGGGTATCGGGAAATCCATTTCACAGTATTTAGCGCGGCAGGGCTACAGGGTATACGGAACCTCAAGAAAGCTGAAGGTAGATGCTGATGTCGATAATGGAGGCAACGGGGAATACGGCCGGAACAACAGCGCCAGAGGTACAGCGACCGGCTTTATCCGGATGCTGCAAATGGATGTTTGCAGCGAAGAGTCAGTTAAGGCGGCTGTAGAAAAGGTTGTTGAGTTGGAGGGTGAGATAGGCATTGTTATCAATAATGCCGGAATGGGGATTGCAGGTTCTGTAGAGGACACCTCTCCTGAGGAGGCTTTCCTGCAGATGGACACCAACTTTTTCGGGGTGCACAGAGTAATAAGGCAGGTGCTGCCGTTTATGCGTAATTCAGGGAGAGGCTTAATTATAAACATGTCATCTGTCGGTGCGTTGTTTCCGATACCATACCAATCCATGTATGTTGCTGCAAAAGCAGCCGTTGAGGGTATAAGCGGGTCGCTTCGCAATGAATTGAGGACTTTTGGGATCAAGGTCGCACTTGTCGAACCCGGTGACACGAAAACGGGATTTACAGGCAGCAGAATATTTGTAAAGGCCGGTGGCGTAGAATCTGCCTATTCGGAGTATAGCAAGAGATCCATAGCGGTCATGGAACGCGATGAACAGAACGGACCTGATCCGATTGTTGTTGCGAAAGTCGTTGGGAAAATAATCACACGAAAAAATCCTCCCGTATGTGTTACAGTCGGGATGCAATATAAGCTTCTTGTTTTTTTGAAGCGTTTGATTCCTAAATCATTGGAATCATTTATTTTAAGTCAGATGTATAAGGGCTAAGCAAATCAAATAAATTGCTGGTTACCGCAGTAATGGCGAATAGTAACGCTCCATTGCTCCTGTGTCGAGCACTTCAATGATCTTGCTGACCCCCAGCTTTCTTGCATAAAGAAAACCATCCCAGGCGGCAAGTGACAGCTTTCCGTCCAC
The DNA here is from genome assembly GCA_023409615.1 of Bacillota bacterium. Lineage (GTDB taxonomy): Bacteria > Bacillota > Clostridia > Acetivibrionales > DTU013 > JAEYRF01. Next base: position 14,180 of record JAEYRF010000139.1, read on the forward strand.
CAGATAATCCAAGATCCATTCTCCACAGTATTGTGGATCTGATTGGTGAAGCCCGGCGCCAAGATCTCTCAGCCACCGCTGGTTATAGACCTCATGGGGCCCTATGGGCGGTGCGATGAGGATCGGAATACCAAGCCCGCAGTAAAAGGACATTTCCGATGGCTTAGTCCACAAAATATCTGTCTCGTGGAGCATCTCATTGAATTCTTTGAAATATAGGTTTTTGTCTTTATTAAATATTATTCGTACACCTGTTGAAGAATTAAGTTCGTGTTTTTGAAGCAGCTCGTCGAAATATTCTTTCACTTCCTGCCGATGTGCGGCTACGAGATTCAATTTGATTTTACCATCTTTAATTAACTTTGATAAACCCTTTAGTACACCCTCTGCTATTTCAGCCTGTGCGCCTGCTCCACCAACAGCATAGGTCAGGGTAATCGGACCTGTTTCTGCTTGAGGATCCCAGCAGTCGCCAAGATAGTATTTCACTTCCTGCTCATGAATAGCCCTGAAGCGTTTGGTGGGGTCAAGACGGATTAGTCGTCTGGCAAGGTCATGCCGCAAAATACTCATGTTGTCTCCGATGTTCTCCTGGGGGAGGGGGAATCCTGTGAGATATATCTGCTCATCCGGTACTCCATAATCCTTCAGCCGCCGCATGGCATTGCCGCAAGGCGCGAAGTAAATAATCCTGCTCTGCTGCGGCTTTTCAGCGACCCAAACCCTGTTGATATCGGCATCGCAAATGATACAATATACCGGCAGATCTGTCAGCTGTTCAGCTGCCATTGCTGCGGCATAGAAGGATGTGATGACCGGCAGCCTTTTAGAGCAGAGCTTCTTACTCATGCCTCTGCCCATTCCACGACCTATAAGAGAACTTAATGATTTTACCTGCAGAGAGGGTCTGGATTGGTCACGTCGTGGATAATAGGGAGAAATGTTCTGGAGCTTTTCCAGGATGTTAAATAATGAAGGCCCAATCAATGGAATCTGACGTGTTCTGGAAAGGGATTCGTAGGAGTGCTGAAATATCTTCCATTGCCGCTTTTCTTTGTTATTGGACATTTCTTCCTCTCCAAAGAGCTGAATGCCCTCATGCGCAATGTCTCTTAACGGGTAGGTAGCTCTCTGGTGGCCGAGTCCCATATTCGCGGAAATAATCCAGGCTTCGCTGTGCATAGAAATTGCCTCCAATATCTGATAAATACACTACTAAACATTTTATCAGATATCGAGGCAATCGCATAGGATATAAATGTATTTTGCTAAAGGCTCTTGTAATACAAATGCCCTACCAGTCCTGGTATTTACAGCTGCTGCGTCTTGGAATAACGATCCATGCGATGAAATATGCCAGCAAGCCAATTCCTTCAAGGAAGATCGAGAGGAACCATATAAGTCTGACTATAGTCGGATCAATCCCGAAGTATTCGCCGATTCCTCCGCACACACCGCCTATTTTCTTATTTGAATCTGACAAAAATATTCTCCTGTCCATATAAATACTCCTTTATCATTTTTGTTTTTGTTGTTTTTGTGTTTACAATAAATGATACGAAAGGAGCTGTTTCATGTCTGAAAAGTTTATCAGGTTGTGCGTATGCATCCAAATTTTTTGTTTTGCATAATCCATTCGGCAAATCCGTTTTCAGGGATAACTTCATTTGTCAAGATTCCTCCCCTGAAAGCATCCTGTGGCCTGTGAAAATCTGAACCGGAGAGCCCTATTAAATTGTTATCCTGCGCATACTTAAGTGCAAGGTGGTTTGAGGAATCATGTCTCGGGTTTGCGTTATAAACCTCTACACCATCAATTAATGTTGGAAGAGCAGGAACCATCTCCGGTCTGAACGGATGGGCCTGTATAATGACGATCCCCAGCCCGGCGGTGAGTTCCCTGAATTGCTTCAGAGTCAGAGTGTATAGGTTTTCATGTTTTCGCAGAAATTCTTCATCAATACCATAGACCAAATAGTCGTTGGAATTTTCCTCAAAACGTATCTCCATGCCAAGGTGGATGTCTATTCCAAGCTTAATACCCTCTGCCAGAGCCAGCTTATAACCCTTAAGATACTTATCAATTTTCCGGTTGAAACTACTCCATAGCTGCATATCAAAGAAACCCCGGAAGTAATGGTCTGTTACTATGATCCCTTTATATCCGGCTTCTTTATATAGCCTTACGGCCTGCCTGGCCGTTACTCTTCCGCATGGACTGGTTTCTGCCGTGTGAAAATGTGTTTCATATTTGTATGTATCCGGTATTTGATCTTTCACTATGTTTATTTACCCCTTCACAACATTTTCTACATTATAGCACAACTTATTGCATACCTGTATAGAGTGAGTGTTGGTTAAAAATAGTTAAATAGTATTATATTTCAGATGAACGATGTGCTAACATAAAAGAAAAAGCAATTCTGTAAGAAAATAGGTTGATATGTAATTGGGAGGTTAATATGAAGATACTGAGAAAGGCTGTATTTGCTTTAATTGGAGCAGTACTTATATTGTCTGTAACTGCCTGTGGCATTCAGCTTTCAGGTAATACCGGCCAACAGGAAAGAACACCTTCCAATGCAGATGTTCAGGACGGGAAGGCAAGTCATGGTACTCTAGAAGAAAATGCAGGAGGGACTACCGGCGATATGAATGACAGTTCTGAAGGGCTCGACGCGTCCTTTTCTAAAATATATCCTGCTCAAAAGTCTTCGTCAGGTGATGCAAAATGGGGATACATAGATACTTTGGGCAATTTCGTTATCCAACCCGTATTTTCACAGGCTTCAAGGTTCCAGACAAATCAGCTTGCTGTGGTTGGCGTTGACGATAAAGTTGGGATCATAAACCGAACAGGGAAATTTGTAGTCAGCCCTGTCTATAATAATATCAGCGATTACAGTGACGGACTTGCGATAGCATATGACGGCAAAGCCAATGTAGTATTGGACGAGGGCGGCAATGCACTCTCAAAAAAATACTCATACATAGGAAGCTATAATACAAATCGCGCAGTCTATTCCATTGCAGCTGATAATGGTGAATGGCTCAGCGGATATCTTGACGAGAAGGGAAAACCGGTCACCAAGGCAGCCTTCCAGCAAGCGAGTGACTTTGAGGGTGATAGGGCAGTCGTAAAAACGGTGTCAGGTCAATATGCATTGATTGACAGCAGTGGTAATATTGCTAAAACCTTTGACTATAGCTTCGTTGGAAGGATTTCGGATGGGATGATGAGGTATCAGCCGCTCGACAGTACAAAATTTGGGTTTTTAGATAAAAGGGGTAATGAAGTTATACCGCCTTCTTTCTTCGAAGCAGAGGACTTTAATGGAGGTTATGCCATTGTCAATATTTCCGAGGACTTTGGCAGTAGAAAGGTCGGGTTGATCGATAAAAAAGGTAATTTCGTCATAACGCCACAGTATAATGATGTACTGCTGCTTGGAGAAGGAATGGCCGCAGTGGGGGTTCCGAATGATTCTGAGAACATATTCGCAGGTTCCAGATTCGCACTTGCTGACACAAACGGAGTAATTCTGACTGACTTTATATTTAAAAGTATAAATCCATTCAAAGATGGGGTTACATCAGTTCAGGACGACTACAGAACATTTTTCATTGATCGTTCCGGAAGAAAAGTTGATAAATTACCTTCTGCAGAGGGATACGGAAGCATGGAGAAGCTTAATGGATTAATCTATGCAGCTATTGACAAAAGGCCTTATTACATGGATGAGCAGGGTGCGGTCATATATAAGCCATCTACAGAAACGATCCTCGAGAATGGGATCGTCATTTCAGAAGTAAAATATAACCCGAATAGGGACTACCTTGTCTATTATCCGGTTATGAGCAAATTAGAAAGCCTTAAAATAGAGAAAGAAATTAATGATAAGCTTCACGAAATGTGGACAAATATATCAACAATGTCCTTGAAGCCAAAAGATACAATTGATCATCATTTTGAGAGCTCTTTTACAATCGGCTTTCACAAAAAAGATCTGCTTGTGCTCAATGAATCGGGATATGACTATCCTTTTGGCGCTGCACACGGTATGCCTCTGCAGGAATATGTGCATCTGGATATAAAAACGGGGACGTTTTATGAACTGAAGGATCTATTTAGGTCTGACAGTGATTACACCTCAATACTTGGTAAAATTGTTGAGAGGCAGATTGCAGAGCAGTCTGAGGAAATAAGTGTTTGGATTGACAGCTATGACGGGATCAGACCGGATCACTCGTTTTACCTGACGCAGGATGCGTTGAACCTTTATTTCTATCCCTATGAGATAGCACCATATGCGGCAGGATTCCCAACCTTTAAAATTCCGTTCGCAGAAATTGAGCAGTATATTGATAAAACAGGTGACTTCTGGCTTTCCTTCAACTAAGTTGTATAGTGAAGGGCTATTGTACATTTCAATTCAGGTAATATTATTCCGGGCTATTGTACAATAACGGAAACAGAGCTTCATTTGCAAGAGATATATAGTTCAGCACGCGTTTTTTAGCGCAAAACGCTAAAAATACGCTACATTATTGTTGTGCATTTTGCAAAGCAAAAGCACTTGCCAAATCGAAACTCGTAAAAATCTTCCGGAATGTATTGATTTGAAACATTTTTACTCAGACAGTCGATTTGCTTATCTTCGCTCTGACTATATATCTCTAAGCGGCATTTCGCTTAAGTTTCCTAATATTGCACAATAGCCCGGAAAGAAAGGCCTGAACAGTTACTGTTGTACTGAACCATCTTTCTCGTAGTGTTATGAAGTGTACAGGACAGGGATTTTGTGGTATGATAAGTGTCATGATAAAGCTATGATAGAGGGGGTCAGCCAATGATCAGAGAAGGATTTCTTCGTTTCATTTACCAGGCTGCCAGCATGCAGCGCTGGAATGACCATATAAGGCCTCATAAAGGCTTCACAGAACTCGATAAACAGGCCCACAAGCTGTTTTATGCATATGTTATTGGCAAATTCGAAGAAGAGATTAACCCTATCGATTGGACTATTCTGATTGAAGGAGCATTATTTGAACTATTTCAACGCATCGTGCTGACAGACATCAAACCCACTATTTTTCATCTATTAATGGAAAAACACGGGCAACAGATCAACGAACTTGTGATGAAAAAGCTTATTGAAATTGGGATCAATGATATTCAACCTGACTTTGGGAGCAGTATGGAGAAATACCTGTTCGACCCTGATTATGGCCACCATGAAAAAAGGATATTGAGCTCTTCCCATTATATGGCCACAGAGTGGGAGTTCAATATTGTATATCATTTATCTTCTGATCTGTTCGGGATCGAGGATACCAAGAGAAACATTGAAAAACAGCTGGAGGAGCACCAGAATATTGATGGAGTACGTAAACTGGTTTTTAACCAGGGCGCCGTCGATTTTCTCAACCTTGTAGGGCAATTGAGGTTCCAGCAGAGATGGGCTCAGACGCAAAGGATTCCGGAGACATCAGTAGCAGGGCACATGCTTATTGTAGCGCTGTTGTCCTATATAATATCGCTTCAGATGGACTCGTGTGAAAAGCGGAAATACAACAATTTCTTTGCTGGCCTGTTTCACGATATGCCGGAGGTGCTTACAAGAGATATCATATCCCCTGTTAAAAACTCGGTTGATGGCCTTGGAGACCTGATTAAATCCATTGAAGAAATGCAGATGGAGCAAGTGCTGCTGCCTCTTCTGCCGAAGAACTGGCAGCAAGAGATCCGATATTTTACTGAAAATGAATTTGCAGACAAGATCAAGATGGATGGCAGGATCATGCAGGTAAGCACGGAAAAGATCTCGCAGTTATATAATGATGCAGGATTTTCGCCGGTGGACGGAGGTATAATCGAATTCAGCGACAAATTTGCTGCATATCTTGAAGCATACTTGTCTATCAAGCATGGTATAAGCTCGCAAAATCTTTTAGATGGACACAGTAGTCTTTATGAGAAATTCAGCAAGACTAAGATAGCTGGAATAGATCTTGGTATTCTTTTTGATTATTTTAAACTTTAGGACATCTGTCGGAATTCACAGAATTTGATGACACTGTGAGGCAAAGGAGGGCGAGACAATATGAATAAATACATGGGTTTTTACGAATTGAAGTCCTTAAGTCTTCCAACTGTGCCCTGGCAGCAGTTTACTCGAGATACGGCGCCGGATGATGGCCTTTTATGGACAGTCAGGGTTGCAGTAGAGAGAGGAAATGATCAACACCTGCCAAGAGCAGTTGGTGTTCCTGCTGAAGAAGCTATTCGAAAGGGAAGAGAACTGCTTGCTGAATATGACGGGAATGGGATCGTGATTTATTATCCGTACTTCATTGCTGAAAAGAGCGGTGTGCTTGATATCAGCAGCCAGAGAACAGTGATAGAAGCAGTAGATAAGGATCTGTGGAACCTTGTGACCTTTGGGAGAAAGAATGTGACCGTCATTATACCGGCCGGGCAGAAAATGGAAAAATTCGGGGAAGCGGACTTTCTTAACAATAATGAACTTGAAGAATTACTCAGATGCGGTTCGATCATGAGCGGACGTTACAGACAGGACCTATCCGAGGGGAGATCCATAATGGCTGAGTGGAGCTATGCCTTCAATACGGATATTTGTCACAAGCCAATAGGTGACAGGTATCTGGTGTTTTATGAACTCAGAACGGTATAGCTTTCTGCCCTTTTTTATTTCCCGATGCAAAGGGCATGTATAGTAAAACAAACATCACCACTGCTACAGCTTCAAGTGACAGGATATACCAGGGCCATGGACCGAGAAAGTCCATCATTGAGCCTGTAGAAGGCTTCCTGCTTAGAAAAAGATAATTTCCTCCTGTCAAAGCATTGACAGGCAGAATGAATAAAGCATATAGATTAGTAATGATGAATGACCTCAGGACTGATTTGGAGGATGGTCTGAATTTTTCCACCGCAAGCATGTAGATACATGTCAGCAGAATCACTCCATGTGATATGAAGTACTGATAAAAAACGAAATGGGGATAGGTGTATGGCCCGATATCAGGTGTGAGAATCGCCTGTAATGCTCCTCCGACACCCCAGAAATAAAGCAGCTCGGCAGGTATCTGTCGTTTTGTAATCAGAACAAAAATAGTCAGAAACAGTGAAAGATCACAAAGCTGCAAGGGGAGTGTAATCTCCAGAGACCACTCGCCGGAAACGGTATACCATATATAAATAGACGCCTGTTGTACAGTGATAAAGCCAGCAAAAACAAATCTGAATATATGTTTGGATTTCTCCGTCACAAATCGCTTTCGGCATAGAATCAGAATAATGCACAAACCCAGTATTACTCCTATTGATATGAGATGAGGAGTAGACCAGGTTTTCATTGTTGTGCTGTCAGTACTGAAAGAAATCAAGCGATCCATTGTTATACCCCTATCATATAAAAATCATGACGCAAAGGTTTCCATAATCATTATAGCTGAATATATTAATATTGAAAACAACAAAGGCTTTTGCGATGTACCCTTAATGTAATATAACTGTACAATATATAGTGACGAACTTTTTAGTCATATCTCCAATATATTATGCTGTAGAACTAAATATATGATATCGCAAAATGCTCAACCGGGAAATGAGTACAAGAGGGATGTAATGGGAAGAAAAAAGACGGAAAAAAAGCTAAGGCTGTCTGAATATACATCAGCCCAACTGCCAAAAGGTGCAGTTCTGCAATTTGTCTATTATGAGGATTTCAACAATGACGGCCAAAAGGAAGCAGTGGTAGGTATTACCCGGTTTTCTCCATTCCCGCCGGATTCTGCAGTTATTTTTGTAAAAGAAATGCAGGATACATTTGATCATACATGGCTTCACTTTTCAGATCAGGATGCCCCTTTCTGCGGAATTATTGACAATTCAGCTGTAGCAGATATCGATGGAGATGGTGTGCCGGAACTTGTCGTGTCAAGAGTATTAAGTCATGAGCAGGATATTGATATATTAGTTTTTGACTGGCCGGAAAAGGATATAAATAAAGTGTGGCACAGTGACAGGTCTTTTTTTCATGGAAGCATGGAACTCGATGACATCGATGGGGATGGGATTGATGAAATCCTTATCGAGAGTGGCACCAATACCGGGGAAGAGGTTCTTGACCTGAATGAGGCCTTTTATCATGTCAGGGAGGGAATTTGCTACAAGTGGGATGGGCAGGGTTATACACCAATGAAAAACCGGGTGCGGATGCCGTATTTGAGCTTCAATACATCGGTTGAATTTCTTAAAGCAATCTCACAAGAAGATTATGAGCGTGCGTATGATATGGTAATCATGCCTGGATTCTTAGGGATAGATGGGCTTGATGACAGCAGCCTTGCGGCATTTAAATGCTATATCGGAAAATATGTGATGCCGTACCTTGTGCGGAATCTCTCAAAAGGTAAGCTGATACCTGCAGAACCATACGATACATGTTGTAAGTTTGCGGGGGCAGAAGATTGTTTCACAATAGAACTTGTACTTATAAAAGATATATTGAAGATTTGTAATTTAACCATTTCAAAAAAATATTCATAAATATGGAACAAAAAGATAAAAGATTCGTCAATACACATAATACAATTAAAAGATTATATTATGGTTACATTGTTAAAGCCTTTATTGAACACTGGTATTTTATATGGTATGATAATTGTATATATTATGTAGTTTTCTTTTAGTTGATCGTTCATATCTAATAGTTGCTTTTACAAAAGATGAGGAGGTATATGTATGGAGAATACCATCAAAATATCATTCTCCGCAGTCACTCATACAGGCACCACATATATGGTGAATGAAGACAGGATATTCGCAAACGGGAGATTCATTTCTCCAAGCCCGGCAGAATATGCACAAATCTCATTGGAAACTAATGATAGCAAGTGTTTCTTTGCGCTGTCCGAAAATATGGAGGATGAGGAATCGGGCATTTCTCTGACAAGCGACCTGAAAAAGCTCCATCAGAAAGCGATGGCCAGTTCGAAGGACATCAATGTAAAGATGGATGAGCTTGTACAGTGCGTGGAACAGTCCGGTAACCTCCTCCACAGTGTTTCTCTGGGCGAAGACGACCTTCAGGACAAAAGGCCTTCTTTTGCAGGAATATTGATTGACGAAGGCCATATTGCGGCTGTTAATCTTGGAAATTGCAGGATCTATAAACTGGAAGGCGATACCTTCAAGCTTCTGGTGAATGATTACAAGAGAGCCGAAAGATTGCTCAAAATGGGCATTATAAGCAATGAACAGGCGGAAATGCTTTCCGGACAGCAAAGGTCCTCAATGGATGAAGGCCGATCCACTGTGAAAAAATCCGATATCAATACCCTGAGAGAGAATACCGTTTATCTTATCTGCAGCAACGGACTTGCAGAATCAGTAAATGAAGACATTATATATGATATCCTGGGCTCTAGCATCGGCTCGGATGAGGCAGCCAGCCAGTTGGTAGCTGAGGCACTTAAGGGTGAGACAGATGGCAGCATAACCGCATTGGTCATTAAGGTTGAGAGAGCAGGTGAGATTTCTGGTACGGCCCAGTATCCGCGGCCGGCACAGCATCGTTCATTAGCATCCGGGACTCCTTCCAGACAGGCAAGGGTTACAGCTTCCAAACACAGAAGATCTGTGGATGTTAGTAGGATTATTTCTGTCGCTGTACTTGTGGTACTTGCAATCGCTGTCATATTCGGAGGATACAAGCTTTTGAAAATGATCCGTAACCCAGAGGCACAGAGTGCTATATCGGAACAGGATAAAACAGTCCAAGGGACAGAGAGTACAAATGAGCCATCTACTTCAGATAATATCACAGAAGATTCACAGGATAATTTCATACCCGAAGAGGATGTTGATGATCCTGCAGAAACAGATGTGGAAGACAATATAGAAACTATACCTGATCCCCAGACAGATGCAGGAGTGGTAGACGGCTATTACACAGTAAAATCAGGTGACATGCTGATGGTGCTTGCCAAGAAATTCTACGGAGATGAAAGCAAGTATAAGCTGATAATGGAAGCAAACAAAATGACAAATGCTGATGTTATCTATCCGGGGCAGAAGCTGAAAATCCCGCCGGCAGAATAAACAATAACTGATAGGTGAGCAGGACAAATCATCAGGAATAAGACAGTTCAGGTTGATAAATTATTTTAGGATTTTCTTGATTTTTTGTTGGGTTGGTGTATAATAATACATAGGTCAAAGAAAGTCAAAGTCAGCACATTCGTACAGAAATCATGTTTATGGGGGTGCTGATTTATACATACTATTATGTGGAATTGTCGGTTCTCAAATAGAAAGTGTAAAGTAGCGTTCACATATAATGAGGTGGTTGTATGAAATTTAGAGACTATTACGAGGTGCTTGGAGTTAATAAAAATGCATCGCAGGATGAGATAAAAAAGGCATATAGAAAAATGGCCAAAAAATATCATCCGGATGCCCACCCGGGAGATAAGACTGCTGAGGATAAGTTTAAGGAAGCAAATGAAGCCTATGAAGTACTTGGTGATGCCGAGAAAAGGAAGAAGTATGATCAGTTCGGCGCAGAGGGGCAATTTCATAATGGTGCTGATTTCGATCCTTCGGCATACGGCTTCGGGAATAATGTCCGTTATGAATACAGGCAGGGCGGTAATAGTGATTTCAGTGACTTTTTTAATATGTTTTTCGGTGGTTCGAATCCCTTTGGATCATTTGGAGAAGATAACCTTTTTGGGAAAAATGGTGGAAGAGGCGGACGTTTCAATCAAAGCAGACAGATGAAGGGTGAAGATAGTGAAGCAGTTTTGAAAATAACACTGCTTGAAGGTTTCAGCGGCGCAGAAAAAAGGATTGGCCTTCGCACCAGCACCGGCGAAAAGACAATTTCCCTGAAAATTCCTGCGGGGATCAAACCTGGAGAAAAGATAAAGTTATCGGGACAAGGCGGCGCGGGTTTTAATGGAGGCAAAAATGGAGACTTATTCTTGAGTGCAGAATTCTTGCGAAATTCGGATTTTGAATTAAATGGATTAAATCTTGACGGCCGAATCGCATTATACCCATGGGAAGCGGCACTAGGCACAGAAAAGTCATATCAGACGCTGGATGGCTTAATTTCTGTAAAGGTTCCCGCCGGGATACAGACAGATAACAGAATCAGGGTGGCCGGTAAGGGATACAGGGATAGGAACGGCACAAGAGGTGACCTTTTTCTGCGCGTTAAAATAATGAACCCGGAAAGACTCAGCAAGGAACAAAAAGAACTATATGAGAAGTTAAATAAAATATCAGAGTAATCGCTGGGACGATTCTCCAATATTATTGAAAGAAAAACGTTCACCTGTAGCGTGAGAGAGGAATGATAGTGAATGGATTTGGACAGATTTACTGATAAAGCGCAGGAGGCTTTGGGAAATGCGCAGGAGATTGCGTTGCGTATGCAGCATCAGCAGGTAGATGGGGAACATCTTCATATGGCACTGCTGACGCAGGAGGAAGGCTTGATACCGAGGCTTATCAGTTTCATGGGAATAAATATTGAACTGTTGATTGATGATGTTCAAAAGGAACTGGATAAGCAGCCTGCAGTATATGGTACAGCTGCATCGAATCTATATGCCACGAGGCGTTTGAATGAAATACTGCTGAACGCAGCTGATGAGGCTAAGAAATTCAAGGACGAATATGCCGGCGTTGAGCATATTTATATTGCATTGCTTAAAGAAAGACACACACCTTCTGAGAATATTTTCAAAAAGCATGGCATTAACCGTGAAAACTTTTTAGCTGCATTGGGCAAAGTCAGAAGCAACCAGCGTATTACTTCTAAAAATCCGGAGGAAACATATGAGGCGCTGACTAGGTTTGGAAGTGATCTGGTGGATTTGGCAAGGAAGGGGAAGCTGGACCCTGTAATAGGAAGAGACTCTGAAATCAGGCGTGTGATAAGGATATTATCAAGAAGGACTAAAAACAATCCTGTCCTGATAGGGGAACCAGGCGTTGGTAAGACTGCAGTGGTTGAAGGTCTTGCGCAGAGGATACTCAAAGGAGATGTACCTGAAGGACTGAAAAACAGGACAATATTTGCTCTGGATTTGGGATCACTGATTGCCGGTGCAAAATATAGGGGTGAATTTGAGGAGAGGCTTAAGGCTGTTCTAAAAGAGGTAGAAAAATCCGATGGAAAAATTATTCTGTTTATTGATGAATTGCACAATATTGTAGGAGCAGGGAAAACAGAGGGCTCCATGGATGCGGGTAATATGCTCAAGCCTATGCTGGCAAGGGGCGAGATTCATTGTATAGGCGCAACTACATTGGACGAATATAGAAAGTATATCGAAAAGGATGCTGCGCTGGAGAGAAGGTTTCAGCCGGTTATGGTGGAGCAGCCCGATGTTGAAGACACTATTTCAATTTTAAGAGGCCTGAAGGAGAAATTTGAGATACATCATGGAGTCAGGATTACCGACGGTGCTATCATTGCCTGCGCGGTTTTATCAAATCGTTATATCAGCGATCGTTTCCTGCCCGATAAAGCCATTGATCTTATGGATGAGGCGGCTGCAATGATAAGGACGGAGATAGACAGTATGCCTGCCGAACTTGATGAAATCAGCAGGAGGGTAATGCAGCTGGAGATTGAGAAGCAGGCCATGATCAAAGAAACAGACCGTAATTCCATTGAAAGGCTAAAGGTGCTCGAAAAGGAAATATCAAGCCTCAGAGAGCAGGCTGACCTGATGAAAGCTCAGTGGGAGAGTGAAAAGAGCAATCTGACCAGAGAGAAGGAACTCAAACAGAAGATTGAGCAAACAAAGCGAAGCATTGAGGAGGCAGAGCGGAAATATGATCTGAATGAGCTGGCAATTCTTAAGCATGGACAATTACCCGAGTTGGAGAAGCAGCTGCAGGATGAGAAAAGCAGACTGTCGAATGAGGGTGGAAAGAGGCTTTTGAAGGAAGAGGTCACGGAAGAAGAAATAGCGGAGATTGTGTCCAGATGGACGGGTATTCCTGTAACCAGACTTGTTGAAAACGAGAGAGATAAGCTGCTGCATCTGGAGGATATTCTTCATAAACGAGTAATAGGCCAGGATGAGGCAGTTGAGGCTGTAGCTAATGCTGTACTACGTGCGCGTTCCGGCCTGAAGGATCCCCGCAAGCCGATTGGTTCTTTTATTTTTTTGGGCCCGACGGGTGTTGGGAAGACAGAGCTGGCAAAAGCTTTATCATCGGCCTTGTTTGACAGCGAGGAAAATATTGTGAGAATAGATATGTCTGAGTATCAGGAGAAGCATACGGTAGCCAGGTTAATTGGAGCGCCTCCCGGCTATGTGGGCTACGAAGAGGGTGGCCAATTGACAGAGGCGGTAAGGAGAAAACCATATTGTGTCATTTTATTTGATGAGATCGAAAAGGCGCACCCTGAAGTTTTCAATGTGCTTCTGCAATTGCTGGATGACGGCAGACTCACTGATAGTCAGGGGAGAACGGTAAACTTTAAAGATACTGTTGTAATAATGACCTCAAATCTGGCCGGCGAATATTTGCTTGAGGGAATAATGACTGGCAACCGGGACAGTGAGAAGGCTAGATCGGCTGTTATGGGAGAGCTGAGGCGCAACTTTAAGCCTGAATTTCTAAATCGAATTGATGAGATTGTCATCTTTAACCCGCTGCAGAAGAGTGAGATTGTAAAAATTATTGACCTTTCTCTTGAAGACATCCGAAAGAGGCTTGAGGAGAGGCATATAACGCTGACAGTTACCGATGCGGCAAAGGAATTCATAGCTGATACATCCTATACCCCGGAATATGGAGCAAGACCGGTAAAGAGGTTTTTGCAAAAGGAATTGGAGACTGAGATAGGTAAGCTTATTATTAAAGGTATCGCAGGAGAAGGCAGTAGCATTGTGGCGGACATGGAAGAGGGTTCGTTAGTAATCAGCCCGGTTTACCAAGAATAGGTGATTATGTAACCTTTCAGTGCGATTTTGCATAGGCTATATCAGACTTTTAAAGGAGTTGGTATAGCATGCAGGAATATTATATTGTTCGTCAGCCGCCGACTTTCCAGGGACCATTTCAGATGATGCCTTTCCTGCCGCCAGGTTTCCCGGGTCAAGGACCGGGATTTCCGGGTCAGGGGCCGGGCTTCCCGGGTCAGGGGCCAGGCTTCCCGGGTCAGGGGCCAGGCTTTCCGGGTCAAGGGCCGGGCGGAGGATATCAGTCAGGACCTCCTCAGGGACGTCCGCCTTCATTTACACCATCTCAAGCTTCGGCACAGCAAACAGCCGGTGTGCTTGCCGTTGATCCCGGTGCTATAAGGCCGTGCAGATTCAGATTTGTGTATTTATGGCTTGATAATAGACAACAGTTCTGGGCATGGCTTGTTTTCGTCGGAAGACAGTCTGCAGCCGGTTGGAGATGGAACGGATTCAGGTGGGTCTACTTTGGTATCGATTTGGATGAAATAAGATCGTTCGTCTGCTACTAAGGATATTTATGGAGTAATTAAAAGGGACGTTTCTCAACTAATAGAGAACTGTCCCTTTATTCTGATCCGCCTGGATTTACTAAAATTGAGAACTGTCCCCATACTTTAAAATTGAGAACTGTCCCCATTCTCTAGCTTATTTTTTTGTAACGGATGCGCAAAGTGTTCAGTACTGCTAGTAGAGTTACGCCAACATCTGCAAAGATAGCTTCCCACATTGCGGAGATTCCTGTAACACCCAACAAAAGTACCAGCCCTTTTACAGAGAGGGCAAATATGATGTTTTGCATCGCAATATTGCGAGTGACAGATGCGATTGCGACGACATCTGCCAGCCTGGAAGGTTCATCACTCATAAGCACTATATCAGACGCTTCAATTGCAGCATCGGATCCGATCCCGCCCATTGATACGCCAATATCTGCCGATGCAAGCACAGGTGCGTCATTAATGCCGTCCCCGACAAACAAGCTTTTTCCTTTGGAGGCTTTCTTTATATTTTCAAATATCTGCACCTTCTGCTGAGGCAAGAGGCCGTAATGAACTTCATCCAGATTCAGCTTCTCTGCCGCGGCTTCGGCCGGTACACGGGCATCTCCTGTCAACATAATTATCTTGTCGATACCGACCTTTCTAAGACGCTCTACAGCTTCAGCTGCATCCTTTTTCAAAGTATCTGATACATGGATCCGACCCCTAAAATCGCCATCTACTGCTACATATACAAGGGTTCCGCTATTAACTTTGCTATCTGTGCCATAAAGAGTGTTATTTTTGCTTTCATCCAATACACCCATACTTTCCAAATACTCATAATTGCCGGCGATGATGGTTCGGCCTTTGACAGTGGATGTGACGCCCTTTCCGGGAGTTTCCGTGCTGCGTTCAATGATGGATTCATCAATAACTTTTCCATATTCCCTGATAATAGAACGGGCAATCGGATGGGTTGATCCGGATTCGGCATATGCCGCATACTCCAGTAATTCATCCTGAGTACAATTAACTGTATCGATATTTGAAACACTAAATACACCTTCGGTAAGGGTTCCGGTTTTATCAAACACAACTGTATCGACCTTGTTCAAGGCTTCCAGATAGTTTCCGCCCTTGACGAGAATCCCCATTGAAGAAGCTTTTCCTATACCGGCAAAGAATGTTAGTGGTACAGACACTACTAATGCGCATGGGCAGGATATCACCAGGAAAATCATTGCTTTATAAAGCCATGTACCAAAATCCATTGAACCTGATACAAGCGGCGGCAGTATTGCGGTAAGTAATGCAGCACCAATAACCGCAGGAGTATAGTATATGGAAAACTTTGAAACAAAGCTCTCAAGAGGCGCTTTTCTAGATGCTGCATCCTCAACCAGCTCAAGGATACGGGTTACCGCGGATTGCTTCAGCGTATTTGTGGCCTCCAGAGTAATCAAACCAGTTTTATTAATACATCCGGCTAGAACCTGAATCCCCGGCTCCACGGTTTTTGGAAGGGACTCGCCGGTGAGAGAGGAGGTATCCAGAAGTGAAGATCCATCTATTACGATACCATCGACCGGCAATCGTTCACCGGGCTTAACCACAAGGATGTCACTAACTTTAATGGTTTCAGGATCTACCTCGACTAAACCATTTTCAGTTTTCAGGCGCGCAACTTCCGGCCGGAGATTCATTAGGGAAGCAATGGATTTCTTGGACTGATCTACGGCCATATCCTCAAGTAGTGTTCCAAACTTATAGAAGATCATAACGGCAGCAGCCTCAGAATACTGTCTTGTTGCTATGGCACCAATGGAGGCGACAGTCATCAGCAGATTTTCATCAAAGATATGTCCCTTCACAATATTTGATACGGCATGCTTCAATACACTATAGCCTGCGATCAGCCATACAAGCAGCATGATAGCGGTTGAAAAAACTTCATATTTTCCGATGAGCAGACCTGCCGCAAACAATACAACACTTATGATCAGAGCAGCAATATTTATTCTGAATTGTCTTGTATATTCATCTTCGCGCTCACTGCATAATTTGGCTTTATTCGCACAGTCGGCACAGCCTGATTTGTTTAATTCACAGTTTTTTTCATTCATAGTCGCACTCCTTATATTAACATATGAACAAGTATTCATATGTTAATATAATAATATTACTGTGAGAGTAAATTGTCAATAAGGAAAATAACAATGTTGAAAATAAACATGTTGAAAAATCATGTAGTTGCATTGATAATGTTAATATGAAAACAATATAAATACTTTGGAATTTATGGAGGGTTGTGATGAAAAATCAACAAAAATTCACCTCATCTTTTGAATCTTTGATGGAGTACAAGTGTCCTGAATGGTTCAGGGATGCGAAATTCGGTATATGGAGTCATTGGGGTCCTCAAAGTGTACCAATGAACGGGGATTGGTATGCCAGAAACATGTACATCCAAGGAACGCCTCAATACAACTATCATCTAAGGCATTATGGACATCCTTCAAAATTCGGGTATAAAGATATTTGCGCTCTATGGAAGGCTGAGAAGTTTAATCCGGAAGAATTAATGGAGTTATATGTGAATGCAGGAGCAAAATATTTTGTCGGTCAGGCAATGCACCATGATCATTTTTTCAACTTTCCATCACGGTATAATCGTTTCAATTCTGTAAAAATGGGACCACAAAAGGATATATGCGGGATGTGGAAAGCTGCGGCAGATAAATTCAACATTCCTTTCGGATTGACAGAGCATCTTGGCGCCAGCTTTTCATGGTGGAAGGTTAACAAGTGGTGTGATACATATGGCCCTTTCAAGGGTGTGCCGTATGATGGTAATGATCCTGAATATAAGGACTTTTACTTTGAAAATATGGAACATGTTATTGATAATATTGGCAACGACGATATTGATCCCTGGTATACAACAAACAAAAAATTCCATGATTACTGGTTGGAAGTAATTAAGGAGGTCATCGACCTTTATCAGCCCGATCTGCTTTACACAGATGGTCATCTTCCATTGGGGCCGAGGGATGCCGCTGTGGAGGATGCAGCTTACCAGTATGGCCTTGATGCAGTTGCTTACCTGTATAATACGTCCATTAACAAGTATGGCGAAAATCGAGCTGTATACACCCAGAAGGACAGGCGTCCTGAGATCTACCGTATCGGAGTATTGGATATTGAGAAGAGCCAACTGCCGGGAATTAATAAGGAACCCTGGCAGACAGATACCTGTATAGGCAACTGGTTTTATGATGCCACCCAGACTTTCAAAAAGCCAGGTCATATTATTGAGATGCTTGTTGATATCATTTCAAAGAACGGGACAATGCTGCTGAATATACTTCAAAGACCCGATGGCTCGATCGATAGCGAAACCATATATATACTTGAGGAGCTTGCATCGTGGTTTAAGATATGCGGCGATGGCGTTTATGGCACACGTCCATGGATGGTATTTGGAGAAGGAGATACCAAGGTACTGATCGAGGGCTTTAAGGAAGTTGAGGCTGGGTGGAATAGTTCGGATTTCCGATTCACGGCAAAGGGAGGGAATTTGTATGCATTTATGTTGAAAGCCCCTGAAAACAGAGTTGCTGTGATTAAGAGCCTGACTGAGCAGGATAAGGTCGTTTCAGTAAGATTACTGGGCGGAGAAAAGCTTCCATTTACTCAGTCCTATGGTATACTTACAGTAAAGCTGCCGCAAAAGCTGCCAACTGAATATACCAACTGTATTGCAATTGATCTTGAATAAGCAAGTATTGAGTTACAAACGGTTAAAGATCTAACAATTTAACCAGATAAAAAAAACAAGGAGTGAATGTAATGAAAATGAAAAAGCAAGGGTATAATCCTTATCTTCCGTCGTGGGAGTATATTCCAGACGGAGAACCGTATGTTTTTAACGGAAGAGTCTATGTATACGGTTCTCATGACCGTTTCAACGGGTATGTCTACTGTATGAACGATTACGTTTGTTGGTCGGCACCTGTTGAGGATCTGGCAGACTGGCGGTATGAAGGCGTGATTTACAAAAAAACGGATGATCCGATGAATGCTGACGCAAGCATGTGCCTTTACGCACCAGACGTCACAGTCGGACCGGATGGAAGGTATTATCTTTACTATGTTCTTGACCACCTTTCTATTGTAGCGGTAGCTGTTTGTGATACTCCCGCGGGCAAGTATGAATTCTACGGACATGTACATTATATCGACGGCACAAGATTGGGTGAAAGAGAGGGCGACCAGCCACAGTTTGACCCCGGAGTACTGACAGAGGGTGACATAACCTATTTGTATACCGGCTTTTGTGGAAAGGGTGACAAATCAAGAAAAGGTCCAATGGTAACCGTACTTGAACCGGATATGATCACTATCAAGGAAGCTCCTGTATTTATTGCACCGAGCGAGCCTTACAGCGAGGGCAGCGGGTATGAAGGGCATGAGTTCTTTGAGGCGCCTTCCATAAGGAAAAGAGGGGACACATATTATTTCGTCTATTCCTCGGTTGTGTTTCATGAACTGTGCTACGCCACCAGCAAATACCCGACGAAGGGCTTTGTGTATGGGGGAGTGATTGTGAGCAACAGCGATCTTCATATTGATACTTACAAGCCGGCTGAAAAACCCATGTTCTATGGAGCCAATAACCACGGCAGTATTGTGGAGGTAAATGGAAAATGGTATATATTCTATCACAGACATACCAATGGAACGAATTTCAGCAGGCAAGCCTGTCTTGAGCCAATTACATTCATGGAGGACGGCTCGATTCCCCAGGCGGAGATGACATCCTGCGGCCCTAATGGGGGACCGCTTGTGGGACGCGGAGAGTACCCTGCGTATCTGGCGTGCAACCTGTTCTGCAAGGAAGAATCCTTGTATACTGATTGGACCGCATCATGGATGAATAACCAATTTCCAAAGATTACTCAGGATGGAAGAGACGGTGATGAGGAAATCGGTTATATTGCCAATATGAAGGAATCGGCAACAGCGGGATTTAAGTATTTTGACTGCAAGGGTATCACAAAGGTCAAGATTAAGGCTCGCGGATATGCCAGCGGCGACTTCGAGGTGAAGACATCCTGGAACGGTGAGGTGTTGGGAAGGATAACGGTTGGGTTTACAAATATATGGAAGGAATATTCTGCTGATATTGTAATTCCGGATGGTATTCAGGCACTGTATTTTACTTACGCAGGCAGAGGAAGTGCAAGTCTGGGCTCTTTTACATTGGAATAAGCATCAAAGCTAAAAAACCCCTGTTTACAGGCAATGCCGATAAACAGGGGTTTTTTAATTGTATTGAGAGGTTACTAAGAACCTATCTCAGAATTTGACCTGTGGTGCTGCCGTTTCCTTCTCATCGATGGTAAAGAAGGGCTCCTCAATGAAATTGAAACGATTAGCGAAAATGCTGGTTGGGAACATCTGAACTGTATTGTTGTAGTTCATTGTCACATCATTGTAGAACTGACGAGCATAAGTTATCTTATCCTCTGTTTTTGACAGCTCACGCTGTAATTCCTGAAAGTTTTCATTAGCTTTCAATTCAGGATAGGCTTCTGTTATTGCCAAAAGCCTGCTTAGCCCTTGAGATAGTTCGCTGTTCGCCTGCATAGCTTCTTGATGAGATCCGGCCGATATGAAATTGTTCCTTGCCTGAACAACAGCCTCAAAAGTCTGCTTTTCATGAGCAGCATAGCCTTTAACTGTTTCCAGAAGGTTTGGGATTAGATCAAATCTTCTCTTAAGCTGAACATCGATTTGGCTCCAGGAATTCGCCACCTTGTTGCGTTTGTTGACGAGGCCGTTGTAAGTACTAATTGCATAAAGCACGATTGCGACCACAATCAAGGCTAAGATAATTAAAAATGGTATCATAGTAATCCTCCTAAATAATTAATTTACTATATTAATCTGCCGACAGTTGTCGGCAGTGTATAACTAAAATGCACCGCCGCCGCCTCCGCCGCCGCCTCCGCCGGAGCTTCCGCCGCTGAAACCTCCTCCTCCGCCTGATGAAGAGGAGTTTGTTGAATTCGCAACCGCTCTTGCACGGTTAATGGCACTGTCAACAGTGCTTAAAGTTTTGTCAAATGTGTCGGCAAAGGATCCAAGATTGCTATATCGATATCCATACATATAAGTCAGGTTTGTGTTTTGCAGATCTGCATCTGTAAATACCAGTGGAAGCTGCTTTATAACCTCTTTAGCCACACCAAGCGAAATGGCATAGACCAGATAATGTTCCCATATGACAATGGAGGGAATCTCAGCCTTATGCATATTGCTGAACTCCTTCAGGAACTTCTTAAATGCCAGCCACATTGCATTTTGTTCATTACCGTATGCAGTACGTCTGTTTAGTCTTACCGAAAAGATCAGCATGATAACACCCTGTATGATCAGGGCAATGCCAAAACCGGAGCCGGCAATACTTGACAGCAAGAATCCAAGACCAAAATAGCCAATGGAGGAGAGAATTCCGATGACCTTTCCTCTATTGCTGTGCTCATCAAAAAAGTTATTTTTCTTACCTTCTTCGATTGCTTTCGAACGCCAGGCATCGTAGTCACTGGAAAAGCGACGTGCACCGGATGACGTTTTTGCATAATCTGTAATCTCATCGAGCATTACGCGATTGCCATCCCCGATGGTTCCTATGAACCATGATATCAGGAAGGCCTCATGCCTTTTCAATGGGATATATGGTGCCTGTGGATTGATAGTCAGGCAGTAATCCTCAACAGTCCTTGTCCTGAAAATACCGCTCTTGGTATATGTTTCAGCAGTAAGCAGCAACTGTCCCTTTCTTACCAGATCCATCAATGTTGCTGTGATGTCGCGGGTTTCAACTCTTCCCATCGAAAGAAGGTAGGACATCTCTGCAGGTGTATATTCACCTGGCAGTTCCCTGTAAAACTCACCTGAAAAGGTAGGCCTTAGTTCTTTGTCGTATTTTATATACAGGTGAATGATCAGAGCAAACCATCCTAGAAAAAACAAAATACTAAAGCCATTACCGATCGGCCTTATAACAGCCATTCTTTGTTTTTTTGTCTCGCGGCGAATATCTTCTTCTGCACGCCGCTTCTCATATTCCTCTACCTCACGTCGTGCCTGCTCTCTCTTTTGATTGGCCTGCTCCGCAAGATTACTTTCGTTGGCCATAATCCGTGGAAGTGCGTCCTCAGCAATGACTCTGCCGGACTGCGGAACGAGGCTTGTGGGAAAAAGGACAAGGGTTTCGACCATTTCGCCGGAATAAACAGAGCCAATGGAAAACTTTACATTGCGTTCATCAATTATCTCTGAAAATCCGATCAGGGCTCCATGACCAAACACCTTAATATCTTCCTTTTGAGCACCTTCCGGGATACTGATATTGATGGTAATATCGTCCAACCTAATATCCCAGTTCGCATCGACGATCTTCCTGTTAAATTCAGCGATGTCATTGTATTTTGTAACGACATTCCTGAAAATGTATTTATAAACAAAGGTTTTTTCTTCGTTGCTTGATTTTTCATACACTTTGAAATGTGCCAGACGATTAGATTTTACTAAATTATAGCTGCCAGAACCGGCGTTATTATCCAGGTTTGAGGTGGAATTAAGCGAAAGTTCTCTCTGAGTGCCATTTTCATCGACCATCACACGGATATCTTCGATACCATCCGTGCTCGAATAATCCACATCACGCAGCACTCCATTAAAATCTCCATGAAAGTTGTAGAGAAGTCTCTCTTCAATAAATGCAGAGCCGTCAGGCTGGATATCGACATTAATTATGTAGCTGTCGATCGTATAGTACCTGTCGTCGGCCGACACACCCTGTCCGAAAGAGAATACAGTTAATATTATTACTGTAAGAAGTATTAGAGGCATTGCCTTTTTCATTTATCAAACCTCCTGATTAGACTCATTGAAATTCTATCACATTATACCTGTGATGTGTTGTATTTGTTTGCAAGTTTATACTTATTTTTTCTATCAGGGTATATTTATAAGATATACTTGGACAATATTACTGTTGGACATATTATTTGTTGAACAATTATTTGCTGAACATATGAAATCATTAGAAAAGGGAATATAAATTGAAGGAAAAAGGTAAATACCTGAAATGCATTTTAATTGGCCTCGTCACAGGCCTGGCTAATGGACTTTTCGGCTCCGGGGGAGGAACGATAGCTGTGCCTTCAATGGTTCACTTTCTTGGCGCGCAGGAACATAAGGCTCATGCAACGGCAATATCCGTAATACTTCCACTGACGGTTGTAAGCTCTGTATTTTACATCTCCAACGGATATGCCGATTGGGGACTGACTCTGAAGGTGTCGCTGGGAGGCATTTTAGGCGGGTATGTTGGGGCTAAACTGCTGAATGTATGCCCTGACAAACTGTTGAGAAAAATATTCGCACTATTTATGGCAGCCGCAGGAGTCAGGATGATACTATAGAATCCGAATGTCACAGACCAGCCCGGATGCATGGGCGAGCAGCAAGCATTGCTTGCGACCAGCCCGGATGCATGGGCGAGCAGCAAGCATTGCTTGCGACCAGCCCCCCCAGTGAAATTTGAAAGGAAGAATGAACATTGTCTGTCTCTGAAGTAATCATTCTTTTTATTATTGGACTTACAGCCGGAGTTATCAGCGGTATGGGAATGGGAGGAGGCGCTATACTCATTCCGGCGCTGGTTCTTACAGTGAAGCCGGATCAACATATTGCACAAAGCGTTAACTTGCTTTTTTTTGTGCCGACAGCAATTATAGCTCTAATCATACATATTAAAAACAGGCAAATCGATTTCAAGATGGCTGTCCCGATTATCCTATCCGGCCTTTGTGGTTCACTTGCGGGTTCATGGTTGGCGGTAAGACTGTCAGAGAGTGTCCTGAAGAGGTTCTTTGGATTTTTTCTGGTGGCTATGAGTGTGTATGAAATGCTCCGAAAGGGAAAAGGAAAAAAGTAAGTGTTTTTATTCACAAAGAGTGTACATTAGTGGTATAATAGCCTCAATAGTTTTGAGTATCAATAGTTTTATGGTGTGAGGCAATTATTCCATGATAGAGATCATGTTATAACGAGGCAACAAAG
>JAEYRF010000172.1 GCA_023409615.1 Bacillota bacterium
TGGCGCTGTTCATGTCCAACTCCGGCGGCCTCTGGGATAACGCCAAGAAGTACGTGGAATCCGGCCATGAGGGCGGCAAAGGCTCCGACACCCACAAGTCCGCCGTCGTTGGCGACACCGTGGGCGACCCGTTCAAGGACACCGCAGGCCCCTCCATCAACACCCAGATCACCGTGGTGTCGCTGGTTTCCTCGCTGATGGCCACGTTGTTCCTCACGTTGAACCTGTTCTAAGCCAAGAAAAGAGAACCCTAATAAGGCGTGCCGCGATCAAACGCGGCACGCCTTTTGATTTGTTACTTTTTTGGAAAAGGAGCGCTATTCAGCGGAACGGGGCTTGCTTCTTCCTGTTACACCCCCTACAATGGGAAATTATCGGATGGGTTTTCACTGCGATTGTTACAATACATTACCCTTGCTGTGGAGGCGGATATGGAAAAAGCCAAAAACGATCCTACGAAACTGACCTTTGTATTGTTTGCGGTGTATTTTGTTGCTTTGGTTTGGATTATTTTGTTTAAAATGCAGTTCTCCTTTGATACCTTGCCGCAGTTCAGAGCGTTGAACTTAGTACCTTTTGCGGGTGCCGCCACCAGAACCAATCGACCCGAAATGATTATGAACATCATAATTTTCATGCCATTTGGCCTGTACTTGAGCATGTTAAAGCCCCTATGGCCGTTTTGGAAAAGGGTTCTCCCAATGGCGGGCGTCAGCTTGTTGTTTGAAGCATTGCAATACGTGTTTGCCATTGGCGGCACCGACATTACGGATTTTATCGGCAATACGCTTGGCGGCATTGTGGGGATAGGCGTTTATGTTGTGCTTTCCAAAAAACTGAAAGAGAAAACGGCCAAAGTGCTCAACACCTTGGCCTTGGTTGGGACGATTTGCGTTGTATTGTTGGGGCTGCTGGTTTCGCGGGTGGTTACTTATAGGTTTTAAGGTGGTGGGATGGCTGAGGGGTGTAGGGCGGTTGGTAAGGTTGCAGGGGCAGTTCCAAATTATTAATCAACATGATGGGTAGATTACAACTTGAATGCAAGTTTTCTTATGATGTTATTTTTGTTGCTTTATTGGTACCCTTGCCGCTGGAACTAATTTAGCCGCAGGATCAGTATGAACAGATTGATCATCAAAGAAAATGTTTGCACCAAATGCTTTTAAAACTTCGCTTTTTTCTATTCCCCCCAAGAAAAAGGCCTCGTCTATTCTGACATCCCACGCTCTCAGTGTGCGAATTACACGTTCGTGAGCAGGCGCATTACGTGCAGTAACAAGTGCAGTTCGAATAGGTGCTAAATCTCTTGAAAACTCCTTTTGAATAACCGATATTGTCTTGAGAAGTTTAGCAAAAGGCCCTTCTGGCAATGGGCTCTGAGCATTTTTTCTCTCATGTGCTACAAATGCATCAAGTCCCTCTGCTTGATAGATTCGTTCAGACTCATCAGAAAAAATAACGGCATCTCCATCAAACGCTATCTTAATTTGTTTTATATCATCTTCTGGATCAATCGGAAAGTCTGAATGAGAGCAAATTATTCCAGCAGCTATATTGGCATTTATAGCTTCTTGAACATCAGCTTCACTTGCCGATAAAAACAAGTCTGTTCTGAAAGCATTTAGGTACGGGGCAACGGATGTTCCTCCAACGAGTGCAGCTCTGCTGATGTTAAGACAATAGTGTTCAATCGAGTTAAAAATACGTAAACTAGTATCCGCACTGTTTCTGGACATTATTATTATCTCTGTTAGATAGCGCCCGTCTGCATTAAGCTTGTGTAATGCTTTAATGAGTGGAAATGCAGTTCCTGGGCTGAGCACTTCGTTCTCATGATCAATTTGATACTCAGAATAAGCTTTAAGCCCTTGTTGCTCATATATTTTGTTTTCTTCCTCTAAATCAAACAGAGCACGCGATGATATGCCAACAACCAATTTGTTATCTAATTTCAGCCCCATAGATTTTAATGTCCTTGCTAAAAATTTTTTTACAGTACTTTATCGTGCCCTTTATGTAAACATGTGTATTAACAAAAGTGTAACCCCATAAATAAAGCCCAATACAAGAGTAAAACTTTGTACTGACTGTGATTATCATAATGTTTCTATACTGGCTAATATTTTATCGGAAATATAAAGGCCATTTGCTCCAGCTTGTGCCAGGGAGCGCGTAATACCGCTCCCATCACCACACGCATATATTTTTAAACATCCGCCTATTTCAAAGTCATTTATGAGTGGAATTGACGAGTAGTATTTGCCTTCCACTCCATATAATAATGTATCATTGTTGGCTGTTCCTGGGGCTATTTTATCTAACTTATAAATTGTTTCTATGATGCTGTCCAGTTGTCTTTTAGGCATACATAGGCTTAAGTCACCGGGATAAGCCACCGCTAAAGTAGGTTTTACTGAAGATTGAGATAACTTCTCCTTTGTAGTACGGCATCCTGCTGTCAAATCTCCGAACCGCTGTACGATAACTGTGCCTCCACTAACATAATTCACACTATCTGCAATTAGATTGATATATTCAATTGGGTTATTAAAAGGTTCGGTCAACTTTATGCTAGTTAATAATGCAAAGTTCGAATTTTCTGATTTCTTGTTAGGGTCTTGATATGCATGGCCATTAACCGTTTTTGAACCAAAAGTATTTTCCACCACAACATGTCCACCATCATTGAAGCAGAATACTCTGGTTTCGTCTTTATAAAACTCACTTACATATGATATTTTAGGATCGTAGGCAATAGCACTAATATTTGACCATATCTCCGATTTTAATTCTACACGGACACCAAGATCAACATTATGGTTAAAGGTTTGTACAGAGTGTCTATCACACCATGCCGAAAAAAACTTGACGCCACTCCGACCGACTGCAAAAACAATATGCTCTGCAAATATTAACTCACTACTTGGCTCTGTGTATACGAGATGAGAATCCGGGTCAACTTCGGTCACAGTACAATGTGTTAATATAGTACAATGCTGTTCAATCCAAGTAATTAGCGCATTCATAATACGCAAGTTGTTTTCCGTACCAAAATGCTTTACTGTACCTTTTTTGATAAGTAATCCATTTTTCTGACATAACTCAACGAGAAAATCATTAGGTGTAAACGTTTCAGATGGTGCTCCGAACTTCATAAGAATGCTATCTACTTCTTGCATATAGTTCTGCGCATGTTCTTCTCCGATAAATTCATGTAAACGGCCACCATACTCAGTGGAAATAATGAATTTTCCATCCGAAAATGCTCCAGCGCCAGCTAGCCCATTCATGATTGAGCATGTTTTGCAGTTAGCGCATCGTTCGACAGACTTCTCAACTATAGGGCATTTACGCTCTAAAAGATGATCTCCTTTTTCAAGTATTACGATTTTCAAATCCTTTTTTTGCAAGAGTCCGTATGCGGTCATTAACCCGCCTATACCACCACCAATTATGGCAACATCATATTTTTCCAAATTGGCTCCCCCTGACTCATAGTAATTTCAACAAAAAGTTCTCGATACTCTTCGTCTTTTCTAGATCTTCTCCGGTAATGGCATGAATACCCCTTCTCTGAAAAATTGCCTCCTGTATTGGATTTGGTGTAGGCAAAAATATATATGATTTTGGACGTTTGCTACTGTTATTGCTCTTTTGCCAGAGTTGATCGAGCTTATATATTAGCAATCGAATATTAATATCCGAAAGGCTATATCCAATAAATAGTAATGATTTTCCTAACATATCAGCTCTAAGTTTTATGTCCAGCGGAGAATCAAAAGCAAGTCGTTCAAAATAGCTTCTTTCAGTCAATACTATAGAACTATCAGATATTGTATCTCCGTGAAATTTGATAATTTGAGTAGCAGTATGGTCTATACCGACAAAATCATCTACGTCTATGATTCGCTTATAATTCTTATGCCAAGCTGTAAATGCGGTTTCTAGGCAATGGTCGTAATTAGTGGTATATATTTGGGGGAAATTTAATTTAACAATTGTTTCATAAATCATAGATTTCTTGATTTCTTCGATACTTACACTCCATTGGGTATCCATCCAACTTCTCAACTCACCAATATGTCCCTTACTTATTTCGTAGAATTCAGCTAATGTTAGATTATCCCCATATTGTTTAAAAATTCGATCATCATACCCAAGTTCTGATGAAATATATGAGATTAGCTGCGACCAATTCGGGAGTCCCAGAGTAGCCGAGATACCGGCGCCAACAAACAAAATAACATTACCTTCTCTTATAGAAGACTTTAATTCTTCGTACATAATCCCTCCAAATAGTCGCGAAATCTTTCAAGTGCTATTTTCCTCATTGAAATTGCATTCTTTTTTTCGCCCATTTCTGCAAAAGTTTCTTTATATGTGTCGGGTTGAAAAACACAATCCCATTGAAAACCACGATCTCCCCTGGGTGGAGATATAATAGCGCCGCTGATATCACCCTCAAAAGTTTGTATTTGCTTCCCATCGCAGTATGCAATTACTGTTTTTGCGGTTACCTGAGCAGTTCCAGTTGTTGAAAAGTACTTACTGAAATTATCAGCTTTTAGTGAGTCCCAAAATACCTGCGTCAGCCCTCCTGGTAAACCTCCAAAGTCCTTTAAATGCAGCCCGGTTTGTTCAACAAATATTGGCCTACCAATGCTTTTGAAGGCCTTAAGAACTTTGTCAACTGCTATTTCTATCATATCGTTGCTTTGAATCTCATTGATCTTTTCATTCACAGGTAATACTTTAATGTGATCTGACTCTAGTATAGACCTCACTTCATGAATTTTGTTTTCATTGGATGATAAGAAGTATATTGTCATGAAAAGCTTCCTCTCAAACTAAAATTACTAATACAATGAAAAACCTCCACTTGAAACCTAGGCAATGTCAGATTCTTTCTGTAACGTCCATAATTAGCTGATAGATCTGCTTTGTGCATTTTTAACATTTATTCCATTATGTCATATACTTTCACATTTGTAAATATATGACGCATTATGGTAGGCCTGCAAAATCTCTCTCGAATATTCCTGCGACCCTCGACCCGCCTTTTCCTCCATCTCCACTTACCATAAACCAAACCATAGAGCGAGCACCACCCACAGGCTGCTCCCTCTTTTACTCCATACCCATTCCCCTGTCGTACGCCTACTAACTCGTTCATACAATTTACCGAAAGTTCATCAATGCTCCCACAATTTTCGCGCGCGCTGTTGTATAATTTGTTGGAACTATGTAACAGGCAACAAACGCTTGACGCGAAACGTTTCATCAATAGAGAAAAGCACGAAACGGCACGCTTTTGCACAACGTATTAACGCATATGGGAAGGAACGCGGCATACCGCTTAAAGTTATGGAAAGCACGAAGAAAAAGCAAAAGCCTAAGAAAAAACGCAGTATGGCAGGCAAGGTTGTTGTGATTGCGCTCGTCGCGATCATCGCCGTGCTGGCTGTTTTTGTTGGAAAGTTTATTTACGATATCAACAACCCCGGCTCGCTTTATAACAACGAGCCCGCCGCTGTGGACGCTACGCCCGAAGCGACACCCTCCCCCACCGCAACGGCCACGCCCGAAGCCACGGCTACTCCCGTGCCCACGCCTACCATCGACCCCATTACCGCGCTTACACCGCTTGCGGATACTCAGTTTATGAAAAACAAGGTGAACATTCTCGTTCTTGGCGTGGATGAAAGCACCGAGCGCGAAAACTGGGGGAGCTTCCGCACGGATACGATGATCCTTGTGACGGTGAACTTTGAAACCAACGACGTCAACATGCT
>JAEYRF010000122.1 GCA_023409615.1 Bacillota bacterium
GCCCACAACATTCAGCAAGCGCTTCTAAGCCGCAATAAACTTTACCACAAGCTCCACAACAACTATTACTGCTGTTAAATTTATATGATCTGAAACCCTGGATTTTTTCCAAATTTCAGGGAGGATACGAAAATAACTGGTGAAAGCCAGTGAAATAAATGGTTTAGGTCGAAATCCATTGAGGATTTTTGACACTACGCACGCACATCAGGGAGGAGTAATTATGAAATTTACAAATGGTTACTGGATGGCAAAGGATGGAGTGACAGCTGCATCCCCAACCGATATCAGGGATATCGAGATCACAGAGGGAAAGCTCAGACTGTATGTTGCAACCAGACCGGTAAGGCACAGGGGTGATACGCTTGATGGTCCAATGCTTGCATTTGAATACTCATCACCTTTCCCGGATGTGATTTGTGTGAAAGTTACTCACTTCATAGGCGAAATTGAGAAAGGCCCATACTTTGAGCTGTACTCACAGGATGGCTTTTTACCAGATATCACGCAGAACGATGATACTGTCACATTTACATCAGGCAAGCTCAGAATGGAGATAAAAAGATCTGCAGGCTGGGCGGCTGAATTTTTGTATGATGGAAAGCGTATTACAGGAAATATACAAAGGGATACCGCGTACCTTACCGTTGAAGGAGAAGGCCCATACATGCGCGAAAGGCTTGAACTTGGTATAGGCGAGTATGTATATGGATTGGGTGAACGATTCACCCCGCTTGTCAGGAATGGCCAGGTTGTGGACATTTGGAACGAGGATGGCGGTACGGCAAGTGAACAATCTTATAAAAATATTCCTTTTTACCTCTCAAACAGAGGCTATGGTGTATTTGTTAACCACGCTGGAAAAGTGTCCTATGAGGTGGGCTCTGAGGTTGTCTCAAAGGTACAGTTCAGTGTTCCCGGAGAATCGCTGGAGTATTTCGTTATAGGTGGAGGATCTCCCAAGGCGGCTCTAAGTAATTATACACTGTTGACAGGCAGGCCTTCGCTTCCTCCTGCATGGTCCTTCGGATTGTGGCTGACGACATCATTTACCACAAGCTATGACGAAGATACTGTCACGGGATTTATTGAGGGTATGGAACAGCGGGATCTCCCGCTGCATGTCTTCCACTTTGACTGTTTTTGGATGAAGGAGAGCCAATGGTGTGATTTTACCTGGGATAAAGAGGTGTTTCCCGATCCGGAGGCGATGCTTAAGCGCCTTAAAGCTAGAGGTTTGAAAATATGTGTCTGGATCAATCCCTATATCGCACAGAAATCCAGGCTGTTTTCAGAAGGCAGGGCTAAAGGTTATCTGGTGAAACGACCGGATGGCAGCGTGTGGCAGTGGGATAGATGGCAGGCCGGCATGGGGCTTGTTGATTTTACAAATCCTGCGGCAGTCAAGTGGTATCAGGGTGAACTGAAGAGGCTTATCGATATGGGCGTAGATAGCTTTAAGACTGATTTTGGAGAGAGGATCCCCACAGATGTGGCTTGGTACGACGGTTCAGATACTGTCAGGATGCACAATTACTACACTTATTTATATAATAAGGCAGTATTTGAAGTCCTTCAGGAAAACCTCGGCCACAATGAAGCCATGCTGTTTGCACGGTCAGCTACGACCGGCGGTCAGAAATTCCCTGTGCATTGGGGTGGTGACTGTTCTGCAAACTATGATTCAATGGCCGAAAGCCTTAGGGGAGGTTTATCACTCTGCAGTTCGGGCTTTGGCTTCTGGAGCCATGATATAAGTGGTTTTGAAAGGACAGCACCACCGGATATATACAAGCGCTGGACTGCGTTCGGGCTGCTTTCATCCCACAGTCGTCTGCATGGAAATGAGTCATACAGGGTGCCGTGGCTGTTTGACGAGGAGTCTGTGGATGTCTTGAGATACTTTACAAAGCTGAAATGCAGTTTGATGCCGTATATATTTAATGCAGCCTGCGAAGCATCGCAAATGGGCGTACCCACAATGCGCACCATGGTCCTGGAATTTCCTGAGGACCCTGGATGCTGGACGCTCGACAGGCAGTACATGCTTGGCGGTTCTATGCTGGTAGCACCAATATTCAATAACGAGAGTCGCGCTCAGTATTATTTACCTGCTGGCACATGGACTCATTTCATAAGTGGTGAAAAAGCAGAGGGCGGATGTTGGAAAGAGGAGCACTACGATTATATGAGCCTGCCGCTGATGGTAAGGGAGAACTCGATCATAGCAGTCGGAGGTGTAGATAATAGGCCGGATTACGATTATACGGACAATGTGGAGCTTCATATCTTTGAATTGAAGGACAATGCTACTGCCACAACAGGGGTATGTAATACGAAGGGTGTACGGGAACTGGATTGTAAAGCGTTGCGTAACGGAAAGTCTGTGACAATCGAAGTCAATGACGCAGGAAAGCCATGGAAGGCTGTACTGAGAGGAATCAACAAGGTATCCTCTGTTGAAGGTGCTGTGGCAGAAACAGGTAGTCAGGGAATCAAGCTGCTTCCCGAAAATGGCGTTAGGAAGATTAGAGTAGTACTGGAATAGAGTTATTAAGGAAAAGCACCTACCCAAACGATATACTCCCCTCTCTGCTGCTTGTGGATTTGTTTTTTCCACTGTCTGCATGAAGGGGAGCATAATAATGTGCAGGGTAGGTGCCTTTTCTTAGAGTACAGTCCCTACTTCAAACGCAGCCGGGCTTTCACAGGTGCTTTCCATTTCATAATGTCTGCTGTCTTTGGATGAATCGTGAAAACCATGCATTGCATCCAGTACATGGTATGCCAAATCTCCATTTGCTCTGTGTTTGCCGCCGTATATTAATGTATGAGCCATATCAGCAACGCCAATGCCACGGCTATTCTCGCTATAGCCATACAACAGAGGTATTTCCTTCCATTCGTTCCAGCCGCGCATACGGAAGTAGACCGGACCTCCAAAGCAATTAGGATCAGGCACCATTAACGAGCCTTCACTGCCATATATCTCAATTCGGGGCAGATTAGCGCTCCAAATGTCAAAGCTGGTTATTATGGTAGCAACAGCTCCACTTTCAAAGTCCATTATTCCCGCAACATGCGTCGGTACTTGCACGTCAATGATGTTGCCAAATTTCGGTTCACTTGTAATCGTCCTTTGAGGAAATGAGATCCTTGCTGATCCTGTCACCCGCTTCACAGGTCCCAACAGTGAAACCAGTGCCGTCAGATAATACGGACCCATGTCGAACATCGGGCCTCCGCCTGTCTGGTAATAGAACTCCGGTGACGGATGCCAGCTTTCATGGCCATGGCAGGTCATAAAGGCTGTAGCTGCTACAGGAGTACCAATCCAGCCGTCATTCACAAGCTTTTTACAGGTCTGAAGCCCTCCACCCAGGAAGGTATCCGGTGCACAACCTACCAGCAGACCCTTTTGCCTGGCTAGGTCCATCACCTTTTTTCCATCTTCACGAGTTATGGCAAGGGGTTTTTCGCAATGTACATTCTTGCCGGCCTCCAATGCTGCAAGGTTAATCTGCGTATGAGCTGCCGGTATCGTCAGATTGACAACAATTTTTATATCGGGGTCAGCCAACAGTTCCTCAACTGAACAAGCCCTTGGAATATTGAATTCCTTTGCTTTTTCAGCCGCACGCTCCGGGATCAGATCGGCGCAAGCCACAACCTCAGTGATTTGAAATGTTTGAGACAGGTTCTTGAAATAGATTCCACTAATGTTTCCGCATCCGATAATTCCTACTTTTATCTTATTCATCTTTTTATCCTCCATCAAAACATTTTTGCGTCACTGCTGAATACGTCAGCGGACAATCCATCACGAATTGCAATGTCCTTACCTTCGGCTGCCCATAGGAACCCTCTGCGCATCAGTTCAAGAGCGGAGGGTATATCAAAGATATCTGCATGATGCCCAAGCGAGTTATAGAAAACACGTCCATGCCCCCATCTTTTTGTCCATACTACAGGGACATCTACCTGGCCATTTGAGGCATGATACCAGTTCACAACAGGAAAACGCGTTGTCGCAAGTACTTCAATGGCCGGATCCACATGAACATAATATTGTTCACTTCTAACTGCAAAGTCCTTAATTCCTTCCGTTATCGGACTTGATCCCCTGCGTATATCCACCTTGTATTCAACACCATCACCACCCGGATGTGATACCCATTGTCCACCAGTCATAAATTGCCACTCAACACATTCGCGGAATGAGTCGCACATACCGCCATGACACCCAACAATACCTACTCCTGACGCTACTGCTTCAATGACAGGCTTAACCTGTTCATTTGTTATTTTTCCCATAGTCCATACGGGAACGATTAAGTGTAATGACTTCAACTTTTCTACATCCAGAAAAGAATCCAGCGTGTCACTGACCTCTACGTCAAATCCTTCTTTTACCAGGGTGCTGCGGAACACTTCGGTTACTTGCACCGGCTCGTGTCCATCCCATCCGCCATGAACGATCAATGCTTTTTTCATTGTTACTCCTCCTTGGAAGTGATTAATTTTACATTAATACAATCCATTTCATATAGTAATATTTTCATTATATAAAAACCAAAGAATGAAGTCTCGCCAAAATGCTGTTGCACATGGACATTATTTGCTCTATACTGAATGCGGTACAATGAAATTACGGGGTCTTTATGAGAGCTTTTTACGAAAACAGAACATATATGCCTGAAATACCTGTCAGTGCTTTCATAGCGGAAGATATGGACTTTGTTGCACACTGGCACACAGACATTGAAATGATGTATGTTTATAAGGGATGCATTGGTGTGGGCATAAACAGTGAGTATAAGGTGCTATCTGAGGGTGAAATTTCGATATGTGCAAGTAACGATATTCACTATTATAACAGAGATAATATGACTTCCACGACCCTGTTAATAATATTTCGCCCTTCACTGTTGAGTTCAATCATGTCTTTTCACGATGGGGTCCTGCCCTGCTCGATATTCATAGACAAGGATTATCTGGATCATTCAGGGGATGGTACAGACACCGCGTTAAAAGTACAAGCTGCTATAAAATTGATCCTTGAAAGCATAAAGGAAGAAATGAATCAGATGGAGGCACTGTATCCTTTGTTTACTACAATGAGGATATCCGAACTATTTCTGACCCTTTTCAGGTATTTCCCTGACTACTATGCAGAATCTAAAAAAAAGCTCAATAGCTCGCATTCTCCGGACGATATAACTCCTATGCAGAAAGCACTGATTTTTTTGGAGAATAATTATACACAGAATATTTCACTGGAGATAATTTCAAAAGAAGTCAGCCTTAGCCGTTTTTACTTCTCCCGCCTTTTCCAGAAAACTACCGGAATGAATTTTAATAATTACCTGACCCATATTCGTGTTGACAAGGCTGAGGAGCTAATAAAGGCCGGCAGGCAGCCTATTGTTGACATCGCCTATGAAACCGGCTTTAACAGTATCAGGACATTTAACAGATCCTTCAGGAGTATAAAAGGGCGTAAACCACAAAGTGTCAGGTACAACATGTAGAATGAAAGCAATTCATTTACAGCGCTTAAATTACAAAAATCTCGCGAAATAGCTTGATTAGTTGACTTTTGTGTAATATAATGTAAATGCTTAGCTGGAGAGCATATTACTTACAGCGGGCAAATAAAAGTAATTGCTGCGTAGGCAGAAAATACTAATCTTTCTAAAGCGAGGGGACTATAAATGTTCGAAGACAAAACATTAGTGTGTAAAGACTGTGGGCAGGAATTCGTTTTTACCGCAGGGGAACAGGAGTTTTATTCAACCAGAGGCTTCCAGAATGAGCCCGGAAGATGCAAGGATTGCAGATCATCAAGAAAGTCCCAGTACGGCAGAGATGGTTCTGCAAAAAGAGAAAGAGAGATGTATGACGCTGTTTGCGCACAGTGTGGCAAGGAAACCAAGGTTCCCTTCAAGCCGCGTTTGGACAAACCGGTATATTGCAGCGAGTGCTTTTCCAACCGCTGATAGAAGTTCATAATTCACACGAATAAAATTTATTTTTGATTTACAAGCCCTGTGTATAAATTATGCAGGGCTATATTTATTTGGTCTGATATTTGTCTTGTATTATGTCTTCTACTATTTCAGGATGCGATTTCTAAGCTTTCTTTGATTTATTATCTTTTCCACACCTGTAATGCTTTATTTTTATAGTTATTCACAGGTTTATCCACATGTTCCACAGGGTAATATACACAAAACACTTGTTTTGTGTATATTTTTTATTTTATTTAGCGATAATTTTGGAAGGATTTAAAGTAATGATTGTTGAATAGAAATATATGTATTTCGAATAAAAATGTAGCATGTGAAAATGCCATGACATTATTAAATAGAAAGGGGTAATTAATTATGAAATTTATCATTAGCGGTAAAAATATTGATGTAACAGAAGCGTTAAGGGAAAGAGTGAGCAAAAAGCTCGGTAAGCTTGAAAAGTTTTTTAACCCCGAGACTGATGCTCACGTCATGATGAGTGTCCAGAAGAATCGGCATATTCTTGAAGTAACCATTCCATCCAACGGCATCACACTTAGAGCGGAAGTTGCCGGAGACGACATGTATGCATGTATTGACAAAGCTGAGGATATCCTTGAAAGGCAGATCAGAAAGAATAAGACGCGCCTTGAGAAGAAGCTCCATGCAGGATCATTCAGGCCGGAGTACTTCAATGCGGATGTCCATGTTGAAGAAGAAACAGACTTTCAGATTGTGCGTACAAAGAAATTTGCTGTCAAACCCATGCCTGTGGATGAAGCAATCCTGCAGATGAATTTGCTGGGACATGAGTTTTTTATGTTTTCCAATGCACAAACCAACCAGGTTAATGTGGTATACAAACGAAAAAATGGCGGGTATGGATTGATAGAACCCGAATATTAATATTTGCACAGGCAGGTGACATTTTCGAAGGCCGGGGACGTCTTTGGAGGTATTTTGAAAGTGAACAGACTTATTAAAATCATTGCAGTGACGCTTTCAGCGTCACTGCTCCTTTTTGGGTGTAGCAGAAGCGATCGGCAGATTTTAGCTAATGAAACCACAGCTAATGAAACAACAGATACTGAAACAGCAGAACAACAGAAGGGTTCCTCTGTCGTAGACGCAGAAGATGCAATTGCCGAAAATAGGGCAGAACCTTTTGGAATTCATATAAATCAGATTGGGTATCGTGCTGCAGATAAAAAGCTGGTCACAGTGAGCGGAGAGGCTGCTCAGTTTACTGTAATGGACAAGACAAACGGAACACAGGTTTTTGTCGGAGCCTTTACGAAAGGCAGTTCGGACAGCGATAGCGGGGATGAGCTTTACTACGGCGACTTTACAGAGATCCGGGAGGCAGGTACTTACTACATAGTGGTTCCGGGCGTTGGGCTGACAGAGAGCTTCGCAATTGGGGATGATGTGTACAACGAGTTGAAGGATAGTCTTTTGAAATCCTTTTACTACCAGCGCTGTGGGCTTGACCTGACGCAGGAGTTCGCGGACAAATGGACTCATGTGGCATGTCATACCGGGAACGGGAAGGTATATGGCAACGATGGCATTGAATTCGAAGCGGCCGGCGGATGGCACGATGCAGGAGATTATGGCAAATATGTTGTTCCGGGTGCCGTTGCTGCAGCTGATCTGTTGATGACATGGGAACTCTTCCCTGACAGCTATGGCGACGATATTGATATCCCGGAAAGCGGCAACGGAGTGCCGGATATTCTCGACGAAGCCAGATTTGAATTGGAATGGCTGCTGAAGATGCAGGATAAAGATACGGGCGGGATATATCACAAACTGACCTCAAAGGGTTTCCCGCCGCTTGCAATGCTGCCTCAGGATGATCTCAGCGAATTGTTTTTTTCGCCTGTTTCTGCCGCGGCTACCGGAGGATTTTCAGCAGTAACTGCAATGGCATCAAGAATCTATCGCAATTTTGACATTGAATTTGCACAGCTTTGTTTGAAAGCATCAGAGGATGCATGGACATGGCTTGAGAACAACAAATCAATCGCCGGCTTCACAAACCCGCGTGATATTACAACCGGAGAGTATGGTGACAACAACGACTCCGATGAACGTCTCTGGGCAGCCACGGAGCTGTATAGGGCTACCGGCGATGAGGTTTATGCGGGGTACATCGGGTCGGAATATAAAAGATCAGGCCTCGACAGTTTCGGTTTTGGGTGGCAGAGTGTCAGTGGGTATGCCGGGGTGTCTTATTTATTCAACAATCAGCCGACGCTGGATCGTAGTATTTACGATGATATAAAAAAGAGCCTTCTCACTGCTGCGAAGGATAGGCTGCAAAAGAGTGAGCAATCAGGCTATAATGTTACCCTGGACAGTACAGGTTACAATTGGGGAAGCAATATGACTGTTCTCAACGATGCCAGACTGCTTATTCTTGCTGATATGCTGGAACCGTCAGAAGAGTGTTTGAAGGCGGCACAAAGCAATTTCAACTATATTCTCGGCACAAACACACTTGGCCAGTGCTATGTTACAGGTTTTGGGCACAAGCCGGTATTGGACCCGCATCACAGGCCTTCTAAGGGCGATGATGAGGAGCTTCCGGTACCGGGTATGGTTGCAGGAGGCCCGAATTCAGGGCTTCAAGATGATTTTGCAAAAATAAATCTTAAGGGACTGCCACCGGCCAGGTGCTATATTGATCATAGTGGTTCCTATTCCACCAATGAGGTGGCGATCTACTGGAATTCTCCTGCAGTGTTTGTTGCGGCATATTTTGGACGGAGGGATTGAAATGGATTATAATTTGATTATTATAGGCGGTGGTCCGGCGGGTTATCTTGCGGCACAAAGAGCCGGACAGGCAGGGCTGAAAACGCTTCTTATAGAAAAAAGATCTCTGGGCGGTGTTTGCCTCAATGAAGGGTGTATTCCGTCAAAAACCCTGCTCTATTCCGCCAAATTGTATGAAGGCGCAGTAAATGGCAGTAAGTATGGAGTCACAGTGGAAAATGCCGTGTTGGACCATGAAACTGTCCTGAACCGTAAAAACAAGGTGGTCAGGACGCTGACAGCAGGAATAAGGGCACAGCTGAGAAAGAGCAATGTAACAGTTTTGACAGGCACAGCTGAAATCACAGGAAGAATAAATGGAATAGATGGAACGAATGGCTTTGAAGTAAAGGTGGAGGATGCCACATACAATGCCTCCAGGCTGTTGATCGCAACCGGTTCTGTACCGATGATGCCTCCGATACCCGGTATTGCAGAGGGGGCCGCGAAAGGTATTGTGCTGACAAATCGCGAAATACTGGATATGAAATCAATTCCAGCCTCTCTTGTAATAGTAGGCGGTGGTGTGGTCGGCCTTGAGATGGCATCTTACTTTAATACTGCGGGCAGTAAGGTGACTGTGATCGAGATGCTTGATCATATTGCCGGTGTAACAGACCGTGAGATTTCCGGCATATTGATGAAAAATTATGCGAAAAAGGGTATTGAATTCAAGCTTGCTGCAAGAGTTACAGAAATCCGTGATATGATAAAGGGGATGGATACAGAAAGTAATGAATCATCAGGTTTGGAAAATCAGACGGCTGAAGTGATCTATGAAACAGATGGTCAGTCTTTTTCAATACCGGCTGATAAAATACTTATGAGCGTTGGCAGAAAACCGGCCACAGATGATC